>JAILNG010000048.1 GCA_024691875.1 Lachnospiraceae bacterium
AGTGCGGTGCGTATCAGATCTCTTATTGAAATTTCTTTACATTCACCTGAGTTTTTGTTTCTGACTTCAAGACGTACAAGATTTTTGATGTTTTCGATACGAAGCTCAGCAGAGTCTTCGATGGTGATGATCCTTTCATCCGGCGGTATGCAGGCGGAAAGTGCGTTTAGAAAAGTTGTCTTTCCGGAACCTGTGCCTCCCGAAATGAAAATATTGTATCCGGCTGCCACAAGCTTTTTAAGTGCCTGCACAGCTTCTTTTGTAACTGCCCCAATGTCCGTCAGTTTTTCCAGCGTCAAGGGCGTCTTTGAGAACTTTCTGATGGTCACCGTGGGCCCGTCCAAAGCAACAGGCGGAAGAACCACGTTCACTCTGGATCCGTCCGGAAGCCTGGCATCCGCAATGGGATCCGCAGCAGTGACTGTTCTGTTAGCTCCTGACACGATCTGCTGGATGATGTCTCCCAGTCTTTCTTCCGATTCAAACTTAAGCTCCGTTTCAATGATCTTTCCCCGTTTTTCAACAAAGATCCCGCAAGAAGCGCCGTTTATCATGATCTCGGTAACTTCGGAGTCCGCCAGAAGAGGCTCAAGGACATCGAACCCCCTGATCGAATTAAAGACTTCGTCCCTGAGTTCTTCCCTGCTTTCAAGAGGCAGAAAGGAACGCTCCGCCTCTTCGTTAATGTATCTGCAGATCTTGTCATTAAGATCCTCGTCGGAAATATTTTCCGAGTAATCAAAGCTCTTCAGGACCAGATCCCGTATGGAGTTCTTCATTTCATCAACCATGACCTGCCTCCCCGCCGACCCTTAAAAGGATCTCCTGTTTTCCTGCGTACTTCATCTGACGCAGAAATTCTTCGGGTCCCGGATCGCTTTCTCCGTCGGGAACAATGAACACTTCGTCGCTGATCTCCATCAGTTTTTCCACAGCTTCGGACATGAAAGAGCATTCAAAGATCACATGATCAAAATCCCCTTCCGTCCTACAAAGATCCGCCAATTCTTCCATTTCCGCGGGCGAAAACCGCCAAAGATCCGAATAAAAGTCCGTTCCTTTAAGACTAAAAACTCCGTCCTCATGAGAAAGCCGGAGGAGCAAGCCTTTAAAGCCTGATCTGTTCTTCCTTACCGTAAACAAAAGCTCACTCACGGAAACTCCCTCTTCGGCGTTTCTTCCGAATGCCCCGAAAGGATCCCAAAAGATGATCAGTGTTCTTCCGCCTGCTGCGAGCTCCCGCGCCTTTTCCCGTGCAAACTCCCTGGCTCTTTGATTTGATGTGGGCGAAAAAACAGTATATATGTTGTTTCTCACAAAATCCTTTTCCAGCCCCGGCAAAAGTTCTTGCAAAAGCACGGGCGCCCGTTGGAATTTAAAGATACAGTCGCTGCGATACGCATTTTCCGTTTTTTCACGGTCATCGCAAAGCAGGCATACACGTGCTCGATCTTCATAAAGTTTTAAATGTGTGGGATCATCTGTCAGAAGAATGGACAGATCGCGTGATTCAAAGAATTCAACAAGTTCCGAATTATTTTTGAAAGAAACTCCTCCGCAACCGACATCGCGGCGGGAATTGATGTAGGCCGCAAGTCGCGCGGCGTACTCCCCGGAGGAGGAAAAAATTCCTATTAATGCCTCCATGCAACACCCCTGTAAATTTGATGTCACCATAATAAGACCAAACTTGTCCTTTGTCAACGGTTTTTCGGATTAAATCCGTGATTTCGGCATTTTGCACAAAAATAAGACTGTGTTTTTAGTGCATATGCCTAAGGGAACACAGTCTTTACTTCTCAAATCTTCTGATTTGTTTATACTTTCTTTAGAATCAGTCTTCCGCTGCCAGCTTTCTTCCCATGAGGACACCCATGGAAGAAGCCATCATAAGCCCCCTGGTCCAGCCGCTAGAATCGCCCAGGCAGTAAAGTCCTTTAACGTTGGTGGTAAGGTCGGGCTCCATCTTTACCTTGTTTGAGTAGAACTTCAGCTCGGGGCTGTAGAGCAATGTCTCCGTAGATGCGAAACCGGGAACGACTTCATCCATAGCCTGAATGAAGTTGATGATGTTGGTCATCGCACGATAGGGCATTGCAGCTGTGATGTCACCCGCTACAGCATCAGGCAGAGTGGGACGAACGTTGGAGAATGAGAGTTCCTTCTCCCAGGTACGCTTTCCGTCCAAAATGTCTCCGAACCTCTGAACAAGGATCTGGCCGTTTGCCAGCATGTTCGTGAGCTCTCCCACTTTCTGCGCATACTCAATGGGCTTGTTAAAAGGCACCGAGAAATTGTGGGAGCAGAGAATGGACAGGTTCGTGTTCTGGGATTTGAGTTCCTTATAGGAATGACCGTTTACCACAGCCAGGTTGTTGTCGTAATTTTCCTGGCTTACAAAACCGCCGGGATTCTGGCAGAAAGTGCGGACCTTGTTCTTAAAAGGAAGGGGATAGCCAACCAGCTTCGATTCGTAGAGGACATCGTTAACTTCTTCCATGATCTCGTTTCTGACCTCGACTCTTACACCGATATCAACAGTTCCGGGCTTGTGAGCAATGTCGTACTTTGCGCAGAGTTTTTCGAGCCACTCCGCTCCTCTTCTTCCGGTCGCAATGACAACATTATCAGCCTTATATTCCTTGCTTCCGTCGCTCTCTTCGAGTCTCACGCCCTTTACAACACCGTCATCGATCAAAAGATCTTCGCAGGATTTGTTGAAGATCATGTCAACGCCGTGATCCTGCAGATAGTGCTCGATGTCTGTGTAAAGCTGCTGAGCTTTTTCCGTACCCAGGTGGCGGATGGGGCAGTCAACCAGCTTAAGGCCGGCTTTAATGGCTCTTCTTCTGATCTCCTTCACCTTATCGGGATTGCTGACACCTTCAACGTGCTTGTCAGCTCCGAAATCCAGGTAGATGGAATCCGTGTAATCAATGAGATCCTGACATTCCTTGGGGCCGATGAGCGTGGGAAAATCGCCTCCCACTTCGTAGGAAAGTGAAAGTTTTCCGTCGGAAAATGCTCCCGCTCCGGAGAAGCCGGTAGTAATGTTGCAGGGTTTACAGTTAATGCAATGTCCGATCTTTGCCTTGGGGCAGCTTCTCTTTTCGATGGGCTGGCCTTTCTCTATCATAAGAATTTTCTTCTTGCTTCCGCTCTTGATCATCTCGTAGGCTGTAAAAATGCCCGCGGGACCGGCGCCAACAATAATAACATCGTAATTCATAATGCCTTCCTCCTAATGCGGGGTGAGCCTTTGTTTTTCACCCCATTTGATCTTTGGATGCCGCACTGCTTGCGGCTTTTATTAGTATGATTGATCCAACGGTTAATTATATCTTATTATTTGCGGAATGTAAAGAAGCGACATGTTATCAAAGCGGATTGCAAGTGCAGAGGGATCGGGGTGTGAGCAGTAACGTCAAAACTCGACGGGGATTGTGAAAAGGATATCAGTTATTGACTTTGATAAAATTTTACAATATAGTAACTACGTATGGGCAGTTCTTGCCCTAAGTTTTGTTGGGAGGTAATTATGTTTTCAACCGGAAAAAGCGGAGTCCACGTTCCGCATAACAAGAATACAGCAGGCACACCCGCTGTAAAAATGCCCGCTCCCGAAGCAGTGATCTTACCTATGTCAATGCACATCGGAAAGCCGGCAAATCCCGTGGTCAAGCTCAAGGACCACGTAAACGTGGGAACCCTGGTAGCCGAAAGCACAGGGCCTGTATCGTCTCCGATCTATTCGAGCGTTTCCGGAGACGTCACAAAGATCGACACTATCCTCACCGCAGGAGGAAGCTTTGTTCAAGCCGTTTTCATCAAGTCCGACGGACTGATGACCGTGGACGAGAACATCGCTCCCCCCGTGGTTAATGATTATGCTTCATTCATCGATGCTGTCAGGAAGAGCGGCATCGTAGGTCTCGGCGGCGCGGGCTTCCCTACGGCCGTTAAGCTGGATGTAAAGGACACCTCGCGCATACAGGAGCTGGTCATCAACGCCGCAGAATGCGAGCCCTACATCACAAGCGACACCAGAACAATGCTGGACAACGCAGACGATGTAAAGGAAGGCGTTGAACTCTTCGAAAAATATCTGAATGTCAAGAAAGTTCTGATCGGCATCGAAAGCAACAAGCCCGAAGCCATCAAAAAGATGAAAGAAGTCTTTAAGGACGATGCGGCTGTATCAGTAGTAAGTCTTCCCGGAATGTATCCTCAGGGTGCTGAAAAAGTCATCATCAGGAACACCACAGGAAAAACCGTTCCCGCAGGAAAGCTTCCCATCGATGTGGGTTCTGTTGTTTGCAACGTTACAACAATGGCTGCCATCGCAAGATACATCCGTACAGGAATGCCTCTCATCGAGAAGTGCGTAACCGTAGACGGAACTGCAGTCAAAGAGCCCATGAATGTCATCGTTCCCATCGGAACAAGCGTTCGTGAAGTCCTTAAATTCTGTAACGTTAACGAGGATGACATCTACAAGATCCTTTTCGGCGGTCCCATGATGGGTCTCTCCACTCCGGATCCCGATGCTCCCGTCATCAAGAACACAAACGCCATTACGGCAATGGGCTTAAAGGAAGCATCCCAGCCCAAGGCAACACAGTGCATACATTGCGGAAAATGCGCAACCCACTGTCCCATGAATCTCACCACCTTTGCCATCGCACGTGCTTTTGAGCGTGATGACGTGGAAGAGCTGGTGCGTCTCAGAGTGGATCTTTGTGTTGAGTGTGGCTGTTGTTCATTTATATGCCCGGCTAAACGTCCTCTTGTTGAGATAAACAAGCTTTCAAAGACGAAAGTAAGAGCTTATCAGGCCAAGCAGAAACAACTGGCGGCTGAAAAAGAAGCTGCCAAAGCTGCAGAGGCGGCAAAGGAGGCACCCAAGGCATGAACAGACTGAACATTTCCGTTTCACCTCATTTTCATACAAAAACAACAACTCAGAGCATAATGCTTGACGTTATCATCGCTCTGCTCCCCACTACCATCGCAGGCATCATTATCTACGGCTTTCGTTCTCTGGCAGTCCTTGCCACAGGCATAGGATTTGCGGTCATCTCCGAAATGGTGTTTAACAAGATCGCAAAGAAGCCTCAGACAGTCAGTGACCTGAGTGCGGTTGTAACGGGTCTTCTGCTGGCGCTCACTGTCCACGCTGACATGCCCCTTTGGCAGGTAGCCATTGGCTCTGTCTTTGCCATCGTGATCGTTAAGGGCGTCTTCGGAGGAATCGGTCAGAACTTCGCAAATCCCGCGATCACGGGCCGTATCCTGATGGCAGTCTCCTTTTCTTCCATGACAAAGGCAGCTTTCCCGGTCGTTGCGGATGCGGTTTCATCAGCTACTCCCCTTCCGATCCTTGAAGAGGGCGGCACTTTCGAGCTTCTGCCTCTTCTCCTCGGAACCCGCGGCGGTGCTATCGGTGAATCCTGCACCATTGCATTGGTGATCGGAGGCATATACTTACTGATCAAACGCGTCATCACATGGCAGACTCCCGTTGCTTTCATCGGAACGGTGTTTGTACTTTCCTGGATCATCACAGGTGACTTGAATCTCGCCCTTGCTTACACAATGGCCGGCGGACTTTTCATAGGTGCGATCTTCATGGCAACAGACTACGCCACAACGCCTTACCGTCCTTGGGGAAAAGTTATTTTCGGTGTGGGCGCCGGAATCATCACGGTTCTGATCCGTTTCTACGGAAGCCTTCCCGAGGGTGTGAGCTTCGGTATCTTACTTATGAATCTTCTTACGCCTTACATTGACAGATGGACGGCTAAAAAACCTTTCGGAGGTGAAACAAAATGAAAAAGAATCTTCCGAATGTATACGTTCTGACAGGCATATGCCTGATAACGGCTCTTCTTCTTGCACTGGTCAACAATTTTACGTTACCGGTCATCAAGGCGGCTGAAGAAAAAGCGACTCAGGAAGCATTGCTTGAAGTTCTTCCCGGTGGAGGCACCTTTGAAAAAAAGGATGTTTCAGCCATCGACACAAGCTTTTGCGCTACAAAGGTCGAAGAGATCTACAAGGCTTCTAACGGCGGATACGTTGTAAAATTAACATCTTCCGGCTACTCAACGGGCTTGCTGATCATGGTCGGTGTAAACGCCGACGGTACGGTTTCCGGTTCCAAATGCCTCGCTTCAGCCGAGACTTTGGGCTATGAAAAGACTTACGGCAGCGCCCTTCTCGGTGCAGACAAAGACAACATTTCAGGCATAGCAACAGTGTCCGGTGCAACAAAAACAACCACAGGCTACAAAAACGCGGTTGCGGACGCACTTAAGATTGCTGCGGCCTTGAGCGGAAATTAGGAGGGCCGAGATGGAAAAGAACAATAAATTATCGATCATCACAAAGGGCTTCTTTAAAGAGAACCCCGTATTCGTCCTTGTTTTGGGAACATGCCCCACTCTTGCGACGACCACAAACGTTATCGGAGCCATCAGTATGGGACTTGCCGCAACGGCAGTTCTGATCTGCTCCAACCTGGTTATTTCACTTTTAAGAAAGATCATTCCCGATAAGGTCAGAATCCCTTGCTACATCGTAATCATCGCAGGCTTCGTTACCATCGTTCAGATGCTGATGCATGCGTACCTGCCGGATCTTTACGATCTGCTGGGTGTTTACCTTGCACTTATCACAGTTAACTGCATCATCCTCGGTCGTGCCGAGATGTTTGCAAGCAAAAACTCGCCCGTTGACTCTATGCTTGACGGACTCGGAATGGGATTGGGCTTCACCATCGCTCTTCTGTTCATGTCCACTATCCGTGAAGTTTTCGGAGCAGGCTCTTTTGCAGGCTTTGAGATTCCTTTTCTCAAGGATCACACCGTAAGCTTCCTTGTAAAAAGCCCCGGCGGATTCCTTGTATTCGGTCTTCTCATTGCAATAGTTACATTTGTTATGAACCACAAGGGTAAAAAAGCTCCCGAACTCAAGTGCTCCGGATGTCCCGTAGCTGCGGTTTGCGGAACTGCCGAAAAAGAAAAATGCGCTTCCGAAGATGAAGCCAAGAAAGGAGCGCAAGCATAATGTTTAAGGAACTTATTATCATCTTAATGACGTCCGTGCTGGTTAACAACTACGTTTTGAGCCGTTTCCTGGGTATCTGCCCTTTCCTCGGAGTTTCAAAGAAGCTGGATCAGGCTACGGGCATGGGTATCGCGGTAATCTTTGTAATGCTGATGGCTACCGCCGTAACCTACCCCATCTATTACGGACTTCTGGTTCCCAACGGACTCGATTACCTGCAGACCATCGTCTTCATTCTGGTAATCGCTGCGCTGGTTCAGTTTATTGAAATCGTACTTAAGAAATACATCCCGGGGCTTCACAAAGCTCTCGGTGTTTACCTGCCGCTCATCACAACCAACTGCGCTGTTCTCGGTGTTACGATCAACAACATCACAGACGGTTACAACTTCCTTGAATCAATGGTCAGCTCACTTGGTTGCGGTCTCGGTTTCCTTCTTGCAATGGTGATCTTCTCCGGTGTTCGTTCAAAGCTTGACGGACCTGAGACACCCAAGGCATTCCGCGGACTGCCTTCGACTCTCATTGCTGCATCTATCGTATCTCTGGCATTCATGGGATTTGCCGGAGTCATCGATAAGCTGTTTGCTTAGGGAGGTGCAAAAATGAACGAAATTTTAATTGCAGTCATTGTTGTTGCCGCAGTCGGATTGGTTTGCGGCGTGGTGCTTGCTCTTGCTTCCCATTTTATGGACGTTCCTGTGGACGAGCGTTTCACAAAGGCTCGTGAATGTCTTCCCGGCGCCAACTGCGGTGCCTGCGGATACACAGGATGCGACGGTTACGCCAAAGCTCTTGCGGACGGCGAAACAGACAAGTCCAATCTCTGCGTTCCCGGCGGTGACGTAGCTGCCAAAGGCATTGCTGAGGCTCTTGGTCTCGCATTTGCGGATGTTGAAGAAAAGGTGGCTTTCGTACATTGTAACGGAAATTGCGATCCTTCAAAGGACAGAGCTCATTACGACGGTATCGGCGATTGTAAATCCGCCTCTCTCATCTACGGCGGACCTGAAGCCTGCGTTTACGGCTGTCTTGGTTTCGGTGACTGTGCTCAGGCTTGTCCCGAGCAGGCCATCGATCTGAGCAAAGGCATTGCACAGGTCGACATTAACAAATGTATCGGCTGCGGTATCTGCGTAAGAACCTGTCCCAAACAGATCATTTCGCTCCTCAGCGTTCCTGTAAGAACCGTTGTTCAGTGCTCCAGCAAAGAAAAGGGAGCAAACACCAGAAAGGCATGCTCCAACGGTTGTATCGGATGTAAGAAGTGTGAGATGAACTGTCCCACACATTCGGTTAAGGTGGTTGACAACCTTGCGGTCATCGACTACTCCACCTGCACTCACTGCGGTAAGTGCGCGGAAGTTTGTCCCGTGGGCTGCATGAAGCTCATCGATCTTGCTGAAAGCCACAGTGCTCAGCAGGCTCTCTAATAAGCAAAATATAAGAGACGGATCAAGCGATCCGTCTCTTTTCTTTCTCTTCCCTATCTCTCTCATGCCTCTTGTAAAAGTAATTGTTGGCAAGAATAAAAAGCGCTGCCACCAATACCAACGAGCCCATAACGATCCAGGTCATGGAACTTGACGCCGCATTAGTCTGAACAGTTTTCAGTTCGCTTTCTGCGGAACGATCATCTTCCAGGGTCAGGTTACTCTCAAATTCGGTCTGACCATAGGCCAAACGAGATTCGGAAGCAACCAGTGCTACAGCCAGCAGAGCGACAACAATGGCCGCCTGTGCTTTTACCCTTTGCTTCTTCATAATTCTCTTCTCTCTTTCTTAAAACACACCTATAAAGTTATCAGATTAACTCGACTAAGATGTTGAAATTATCTTACAACGATAAAATTGTTCTGTCAACTGTTTTTTTTGATAAACTTTACAAGAAGTTAATCATTATAAACAGCTAATCCCTTTAATATCAACGCTTTCAGCTTCGCTTCCAAAAAATTAAAAAGGTCCAAAATCCGCAAAAAAGGACTTTGGACCTATAGATATTTTTTGTACTATTTCTCTAAATACTGTTTAATTGTCGAAAAATAATCGTTGTTGATGATGTATCTTGAAGCCGTGTATCTGTTTTTGGCTTCCTGGAGCATTGCATTCAGGTACTCCTTGGACACTTCCTCATCCGTGAGATTTTTCACAACGACAGATCCCAACGAATTGTCATAGTATCTGATGCAGGTGTCTGTCATGAACTTGTACTTATCATCCGATCCGAAAACCACAAATCCGGGTGCATCCGAAAGGATGTCACGTCCCATGTAAAGTCTGGAATCAAACTCCACTCCGAAGAGATTTAAAATGGTGGGAATGATGTCCATGGGGCAGGCAACCTTATCGATCTGATAGGTTTCTGTCATTCCCGCATTCCAGATCACCAGGTGGTTCTTGTACTTTTCGATGTGATTGTCCACATCATGTCCGTAAAACTCGGAGAAGTAAGTGTTTGAAGGAAGTCCCGCGTCGGTTGCCATGTTTTCAAGTCCGTAAGGATAGTGGTCCGCATTGATGACAATTACCGTCTTTTCAAGCGCTCCCGCTGCCTTAAGCTGCTCGATCAGGTTGTTCACCGCCAGTTCCAGCTCGTAGTTTGCCGCGATGTAACATTTTAAAGTGTCTGACCAAGGAAGATCGTCCATCTCGTTAAAATGTCTCTTGGACATGGCGTTTCCGCCCTTAGAGTAGTTTGTGTGTCCGGAAACCGACATATAATAAGCATGGAAAGGCTCGCCGGTCTTTTTCCACTCTTCCAGGTACTCAGGCACCGTGAGCTCCATCATTTCCAGATCCGACTCGGGCCACATGTAGGTCACGGGAATGGCAAACTCTCTCTTTGTCTCGCCAAAGACCGTTCCGCCCTTGTAGCCTCTGTAAACATCGTATCCGAAAGCACCCACAATGGCGTTTCTGCTGTAGTAATCAAAGGTGTGATTGTGGTAGGCATAAGTCTTGTACCCGTTGTACTTAAAGATGTTACCGAGGGCATATGGCATCGCGTTGTCTTCCTGTTTCGCTCCCTTCGCCTTCGATTCATCCTCGTTCGTATCAAGGTCATCGATAACTCTCGCACAACGTCTTCCGTTAAACTTTCCTTCCGGCAACAGTCCGCTTATGCCTGCAAACTCGCCGTCAACAGTGGAAGTGTACCAAATAGGATTATAGAAATTGTTGAAAACGAAACCGGAATTCAACATTTTGTA
>JAILNG010000065.1 GCA_024691875.1 Lachnospiraceae bacterium
AGAGCCCGATGCTTCCATAGTTTGGAATCTCATTCCTCTTAATGACGGCTCCTTCGTACTTTACAATGCACTTGAAAGCAAGTTTGCATTTATAAGAAAGGATTCCACATCCGGCTTCGGAACCGGCGCAACACCCGAATCAGGCTTCACTGTTTCCGGTGACACGGCAAACATCCTTGTGCAGACCACATGGACAGGTTCCAAGAGATGCATTTCCATTTACCAGAATGACTTCAGACCTTACGCACCCAGTGCTGTAAAAGAGCTGAACCTTTACAAGCTGGTGGAAGCAACACCTACGCCCACAGCTACCAACACACCTACGCCTACAGCGACAAATACACCTACGCCCACGGCTACCAACACACCCACACCTACGGCGACCAACACTCCTGTACCCACAGCGACCAATACTCCTGTGCCTACAGCGACACCCACACCCGAGGCAAGCGGGGACGAGCCTTTGAACTTCTCGGACATTTACAAGTTCTACAACTTCGTCCTGAAGCTCATTGCAGGCGAAAATGTTAATGAGACCATCACCCTCACAGGTACGGTCACAGACATCGAGTACTGCGATCCCGTTTTGGGCTACACAGTGGTTGATGTGAGGGTGTTCAACAGATGGAGCTTCCCTTGCTACGGCGTTGCGGTTCCCGGCATTAAGGTGGGCGACAGACTGACGATCACAGGTACGCTGTCAATCACTGACGGAAACTGGGAGTTCTTCACCGAAGCTTTCATTGACAGCATCGAGGGTGACAGCGCAGCACCTGCGCCCACAGCAACACCCACACCTACGCCCACTCCTACACCCACACCCACACCCGAACCCGAAGAGGATGATAACTACGATCCTTGGGATTGGTACTGGGATTTCTGGGGCTTCGGAAGAGGCAGATAAAAGACAATAAAAGCGATTAAAAGCAAAAAAACACAGGCATATGTTTTCTGTTCGGAAAGCATATGCCTGATTTATTATTTTTGTGAATGTTTGTACTGTTTGATGAGGTCTTCTTTTTCGGCTCGGGAGAGGTGCTTTATGTGCCACTCCAGGCTCATGGCTTCCTCTTTGGTGTCGGATTCGACCAGGAAGACCAGTTCCACGGGACGCTCGGAGCGGGTGCATTTGCTGGCCGTTCCAGCCTGATGGGCAGCCAGACGTTTTTCGATGTCGTTGGTCCAGCCGCAGTAGTAATTCCCGTTTTTTAATTTTAACATGTAGGTGTAGTTCATTGCTAAAACATGAGATGAGGCTGCCACATGGTGTCGATCTCGGGGAAGATGTAGTAGGATGTCTTCTGGTACAGCTTGCCGCGAGTCATAACGAGAACAAGATCGTTAAGGGCGGCCAGATCCTCGAGAGGATTCTTTTTGGAAACGATAAGGTCAGCATCAAGGCCCTCTGCGACGCGGCCCACAGAGTCTCCCAGGCCGGCGATGCGGGCGTTCACTTCCGTCGCTGTGTGGATCAGTTCGAGATTTGACATGCCACAGAATTTTTGGAGCAGGATCAGTTCGTAGTACATTGCGTAGTGCGGAACGAAGTTGTTTCCCGCACCGGTTGCGACGCCCACTACGGATTTATTCTCCAGGCAGGTTTTGATCTGCTTTACGGAGTTGTTAAAGATCATGCTGCTTTTTTCTTTGTCTTCGTTGTTGAGCCCTGTAGCGTGCACATCAAAGTGTCCGTAGGGAAAAAGTGATGTCAGCGCTGTGACGTAAGTGGGCTTTTTGCCCTTGATCTCGGAAATCGCAGATCCGAAAGGCTGTCCGTCGGAATGCTCGGAAGTACCTGAGATCAGAATTCTGGGCCCGGGCTTTTTACCTGCGTCGATCTTGTCGCGCAGCATTGAATCCCATCCGGGAATACCGTTTTCCGTGCATATGGTTGTTACACCGCTTAACAGCTCGGTCTTTGCGCGAATGGCTGCCTTGTATTGTTCAACAAATGTCAGGATCGGATTTGAAGTGATCTGTTTTACCCTTTCTTTTGTGAGAGGCTTCTGCTTTGCAGATACATAGCCGCTGGAAGAAAGATGCACACAAAGATTAATGAGGCCCGGCATCAGATAACCGTTTCTCATGTCAACGATCGTGCAACCTTTAAGATTTGCTCTGTCGCAATCCACTATTTCTTCGATGATCCCGCTGTTTACAATAACGGTTTTGCCTCTCAGAGGCCTCATGCTCAACGTTCCGTCGAGGATAGCACCGTTAGTCAACGCATATTTCATAGCATTTCCTCCCTCATAGAAAGAATTGTCTCATTTTAGCCCTATGCTATTGTAACTTTTATTGATGATTTTGTAAACCCTTAAAGCACTCGGAGTTAAGTTGGCGGGCGAAAAGGAATGAAAAAAAGAAACCCCTGTCACGTGACAGGGGTAAAGGTGGTATTATTGTAATCCGTTTTTCATGAAACGGCTTAAAGGCTTGTAAACAAAGATCGTAACCACGGAAACGATGACGGATTTGATGAGGTTCAGGGGAGCGGTTGCCAGAAGAATGAAGCTTCCGAGACCTGTGATGCTCTTGTTGACCTTTGTGCCTGCTCCGATGATGTTTTCCATTCCTCCGAATGCTTTTGCGTAAGCGGGAAGAAGAACGTAAGCGTTAAGGAAGCAGCCTACAAGGATGCATGTTACGGAACCTATGATGAGGCCGATGATAGCCTGCTTCTTGGTCTTCTTAATGAAATAGAAGATGGAAGCGGGAAGAACGTAAGAAACGCCCACAAGGAAGTTTGCCAGTTCTCCGATACCTGCGGTGGAAGTGCCCTTGATGAGGAACTTTACCAGGATCTTGAAGGCTTCGATGATGACGCCCGCCACAGGTCCCATGGTGAATGCTCCGAGGATTACGGGAAGCTCACTGAAATCGATCTTGTAAAAAGAAGGAAGGAAGGGAACCGGGAAATCCAGGAACATGAGAACTGCCGCAATGGCTGCCAGCATAGCGCCTGTAACCATCATACGTGTGCTTGAGAAAAACTTTTTCATAAAAAAATCCTTTCCGACGAAAAAAACGTCAAACGATTCTTCGCAAAAAAGGCAAACTCTTTCTTCTCTCATCCAGACTGTACTGTCGGTTCCGGAATTACACCGGATCATGCCCAAATAGATCTTTGGCTCGCGGACTTTACCGCCGGTAGGGAAATTTCGTCCCTCCCCGAAGAATCATTATTAAATTTACACTCGCATTCTAAGCCTATGATAAAATTTTGTCAAGTTGTTTTTTGTTGTACTTTTATTGTATAATGAAAAAAATTACTATGAGCAGCTTTTAGGTCAGATCATTTAAACGGAGGAAAGATGAGACGTAAAAATCTTTTTACCATTGCAATTGCAGCAACGTTCCTGCTGGGCGCCTGTTCCGGGATTATGGGAACAAATGGTTCAAATGAAGTAACGACCATGCCTTACGGCTGGACGGAGGCAAATGAAAACACGGAAATCACAATGACAACTCCTGTTCCCACGGGGACTCCCGTTTTTACGCCTACAGTAACTGCCACGCCCACTAAAAAGGCCACTGCCACACCGACCAAAAAGGCTGCGGCAACGCCCACCAAAAAGGCCACTGCCACACCGACCAAAAAGGCTGCGGCTACGCCCACCAAAAAGCCCACAGCAACTCCCACGCCGACTCCGATCAAGACGAGCAGCGTGACTCCCGAATGGCGGGAAATGCTTAAAGAGATGGGCACCGGATGGAATCTCGGAAACACCATGGATGCCTACAATTGCACCTGGCTTTCCAATGAAATGGATTATGAGACTGCCTGGGTGGGAACTCCCAAGGTTTCACAAAAAATGATAGACACCGTGGCTGCGGCAGGTTTTAAAACCATTCGCGTTCCCGTTTCATGGCACGACCATGTAACAAAGACTACGAAGTCCGACGGAAGCACCTATTACAAGATCAGCGAGAAGTGGATGAAACGTGTGCATGAGATCGTGGACTATTGCATAAACGACGATCTTTTCGTTATTTTAAACATACATCATGATGACGCCGGTGCGTACTATGTTTACCCGGATGCTGCCCACGAAAAGGCTTCTCTCGATTACGTAACTTCTGTCTGGGAGCAGATCGCAAAGGAATTCGGAGATTACGATTATCATCTGATCTTTGAAACATTGAATGAGCCCAGACTGGTGGGAGCCAATGAGTGGAATCCCACTTCCTACGAGGCTCAGCAGGCTCAGGTCTACATAAACCGCTACAATCAGGCGGCTGTGGACACGATCCGTACCACGGAGGGACTTTATAATGACGAGCGCTACATCGGATGCCCCGGATACGCGGCTTCCATGGACTCTCTGGACAAGTTCGTTCTTCCCGAAGATCCGTCGGGAATTGAAGGCCGGATCATGGTTTCGGTTCACGCCTACACCCCTTACAATTTTGCGATCGCAAACATTAAGGATTTCAATTCTTCGGTAAAAGGCGATGTTGATGGGGTCTTCACGAACCTGAGCAACAAGCTCACAAAGAAGAACATTCCGGTCTACATCGGAGAATGGGGAGTTTACGCGGAAAAGAGTAACTACGATGCGAGACTCAAATACGTGGATCACTACATTTCTTCCGCCGCTTCCTTAAAGGATGCTTCCGGAAAGACCATAGAGATCCCCACCGTGGTCTGGGACAACGCAAGCTACGGAAACGAGAAGGAGAATTACGGACTTCTTAACCGAAAGACCAACAAGTGGTACGAAGACGCCTACATCAGGGCGATCATAGACGCAGGAAATTAATGATACAGGCATATAGACAAAAAAAGTGCGAGTAGAAATGGGGTTTTCATACTCGCTGAGGGGTAGTTAGGTTTAGGGTCTCTAACTGTGTTGTAGTATAGCATTTGACTACAAAAAAAGGAATAGGAAAATAGTCCCATTTTTCC
>JAILNG010000099.1 GCA_024691875.1 Lachnospiraceae bacterium
GAAAAAAGAGATTGACTAAAGAAAACCTGACGGTTTCGGTGGTCTCGGTCTTGACATCGGCTGTTCTTTATCTGATATTCGGACCGTTGACCGTCATGCCGTTTTGGATCGTCGGTGCATTGTCGATCTCTTGTTTTATTGACCTTCCCGTAGGGCTGTTTTTAAGTTATTTCTTTCTCCTGCAGGAGTATCATTACTTTGGAAGCGGCTTGAATGGCCTTATCATTTTGTTTGCGGTATCAACAGGGCTTTGCCTTATTGCTTATTTCGCAGGAAAACAGCTGTTCACTATGAACGGAGAAAAAGAGAGCGCAGATACATTGATCGGATTAAAGAAACAAAAGAACAACGAGAGAACAGAAAAAGGTCTTGCTTATTTGGAAACATTTGCTTCCGAGCTTGACAGCAAAGCGGCAAGCGAGTATCCTGTCGAGAAGGCTTTTGAAGCAAATATTATCGGAAATTCCGAAACTGCAACGGTTACGGCTGAGGAGCCCAAGGAGACTGTAACAGCAGCAGTTCCTGCGGCAGAAGTTGAAGCTGTACCCGAATTTACAGTTGAAATTGAATCCGAGATCGATCTTTCAATGTACGCATTGGAAAGCTCAGAGCTTCTCGATGCTCTTAAGAATATCAAAAAGAGTGCTTATATACACAGCCTCAGAGTCGCTGTTCTTGCTGAAGGCTGTGCAACAGACCTCAAGTTTGATCCTGTTTTCGCTAAAGCGATCGGCCTTTATCATGAGATAGGAAAGTGTAAGGACGGAGACGCTTACGAAAACACATTATCCATACTTAAAGAAAACAATTTCCCCGAGAAATTGATATCAGCTGTTGATGAAGTCACCAGTAAAAAGAATCCTTTCTTTACGTCAAAGGAAGCAGGCGTGGTTGCAATTACCGATACGATAATTACTACCTATCTTTATCTTAAGAAATCCTCTTCAACCACTATCGCACCTTTAAAGATCATAGACAGTGCTATGACAAAGTACATGTTGAACGGAAGATTGGATAATGCCGGCGTCACTCTGAAAGATTGCGGAGACATCAAGAACTATTTCCTTAATGTTCTTGAGGATTTGGAGAAAAAACAATAAATGAGTATTATTTTTGAAACTGAAGTGGAATTAAATGAACTGCAGGATTTTGATGTTCCTGCCGAGATCGAGCGTGTTGTAAATGCATGCGTCGATTATCTTAAGTGCGAATACGAAGTTCAGGTGAATGTTCTGATTACGGATAACGATGCCATCCATCAGATGAATCTTGAAAACAGAGGCATCGACAGACCTACGGATGTACTTTCTTTTCCGATGATCGAATGGGAGACTCCGGGTAAATGTAATTTCAGTGAAGAAGATGAGATCCTTCTTTGCGATCCCGATTCAGGAGAATTGATGTTGGGGGACATAGTTATTTCTCTCGATAAAGTTTTGGAGCAATCGTCCGAATACGGACATTCGAGAAAGAGAGAACTTTTGTTTTTAATTGCGCACAGCATGCTGCATCTTTTCGGCTTTGATCATGAAGATGAATCCGAAAGAGAAGAAATGGAAAGAATGCAGAAAGAAATACTTGATTCTGTCGGTGTTACAAGGTAAATTTAATGGCTAACAAAAAAAGAAATTCATTTTATATACAAGGCAGCATACTTGCTGCCGCTTCAATTTTGTCAAGGATCATTGGCCTTGCTTTTCGTATACCTATTTCCAGAATGCTGGGAGACGTTGGCTACGGTGCTTATTCAAATGCTTATGAGATCTACAACATGGCATTGATCCTTTCGACTTTCAGCATTCCGATGGCTGTTTCAAAGCTTGTTTCAGCTAAAGAAACGAAGAAGGAGTACGTTAATTCCTTTAGGATCTTTAAAGTCAGTTCCGTGTTTTCGGGTGTTATAGGACTTTTAATGGCTTGCCTTGTCTGGTTTTTTGCCGAAGAGATTGCAACAGTCATGTTAAAGTCGCCCAACATAGCTCTTCCGTTGAAGGCTCTGGCGCCCACTATTTTTGTATTTGCTTTGATGGGAGTTCTAAGAGGTTTCTTTCAGGGAAAGAATACAGTAATTCCCACATCGATCTCTCAGATCTTGGAGCAGATCGTTCATGTTGTTTGCGGAATACTTTTTGCTTCTTTGTTCTTAAAGCTTTTTGCCGATGATGAAAAGAGCGTTTATTACGGTGCTGCCGGGGCAACTCTCGGAACTCTGGCGGGAGCAGTGATCGCACTTCTTTTCCTGGCATTTATTTACTTCCTTTACAGGCCTACGCTTATGCGAAGACTTACAAAGGATTACTCAGGTGAATGTGACAGTTATTCCATGCTTTTAAAAATGCTTTTGATCACTGTTGTTCCCATCATTCTCAACCAGTTTTTGTACTCTGTAACAGGTAACATTGATTCTGTTCTTTTAAATCACATAATGGCTTTAAAAGGTGTGGATGAGATGACCAGATCTGTACTTTGGGGATGTTATGCCGGCAAATTCCGACTTTTGGTCAATGTTCCTCTGGCGATTGCTTCTGCCATAGGCGTTGCAATTATTCCCAATGTGGTTTCTGCATTTACGGAAGGAAAAGTCAGAGAGATCCATTTAAAGCTGCATCAGGCTGTTAAGCTCAACATGATGATAGCCATTCCCTGTGCTTTCGGATTGATAGCGCTTGCAAGGCCGATGATGGTTGTACTTTTTGACGATACGAGCGACATGACGGTGCGATTGATGCAGATCGGCGGTATGAGCGTAGTCTTCTTTGCTTATTCCACTACTACAAACAGTATTCTGCAGGGTATGGGAAAGCTGAGATTTCCTGTAATGCATGCGATAATAGGCATCATTGTTTACTGCATCGTTGATTTCTGGCTCATGTACTATACGGATCTCGGTGTTTACACTTTGGCGATCGGCTATATGATCTTTCCTTTTACCGTCGGCCTTTTGAACAAGTTCCGACTTCAAAGAGAGGCGGCCTACAGACAGGAAATGATGAAGACATTTCTGCTTCCGACGCTTTATTCCGCTGTTATGGCTGTGATCGCTTATTTCTCGTACGAAGGCATATTTTTTCTGTTCGGATCAAGGCTTGTTTCTTTGATACTTGCCATCGCTTTCAGTGTTCTTGCTTACGGTGGACTGATGGTGTTCACAAGGACGATCTCAAAAGAAGAGATCCTGGAATTGCCTATGGGCGGAAGACTGGTTACATTGGTTGAAAAAACAGGATTTAAATTGTAATGGCTGAAGAAAAAAAGAAAAAAAGAATAGCAATAATCGGCGGCGGTGCAAGCGGTATGACTGCCGCGATTTTTGCGTCTGCGGCCAAAGATGTTGAAATTACGATCTTTGAAGCGAAGGATGTACCGGGAAAGAAGATAAACGGTACGGGAAACGGAAAATGCAATTTTACAAACGATAACATGGACCTTAAGTTTTACCGCGGTCAGCACCCGGAGTTTGCTTCCTTTGCCCTTTCAAATTTTGACAACGAAACAGCAAAAGATTATTTTAAGAGCATGGGTATCAGACCCAAGGAAAAGAACGGAGGATACATTTATCCGAATTCCGAGGAGGCAGCCTCTGTTTCATCGGCTTTAAGGCTTTCATGCGCCGAAAAGGGCGTTAAATTCGTTTTTGAGAAGGCTAAGAGCATTACAAAAGAAAAGAATTCATTTAAGATCGATTCTCAAAGCTTTGATAAGGTGATCATTGCCTGCGGAAGCTTTGCAAACATGAAAGATGTAACTGATTTTAACGGATACGGTCTTGTAAAATCCTTGGGACACAAGATCACACCCCTTTATCCCGCACTTTGTCAGATACGTTGCAAAGGAAGCTTTTTTAAGACGATCAACGGTGTGAGAACAGAGGGCTCCGTAAAGGTTTTTGCGGACGGAAAAGAAAAAGCTTCCGAAAAGGGTGAGCTGCTTTTTACGGATTATGGCGTTTCAGGCATTCCTGCGTTTCAGGTCAGCCGTTTTTGCGCTGAAGCTGCAGGAAGCTCAAAAAAGGTCGTTCTGAGCTTAAATTTCATGGCAGGAATGAGCGTTGATGAAGTTCGCACAGAAGTCGAAAACAGATTAAAAAAGCTTTCCCGTAAAGGAAGAACAAATGAAGAAGCCATGCTGGGGCTTTTGAATCACAAATTGAATTTTGTACTTTTAAATCTTTCGGGGATCGATCCTACGGGAAGCAATAAAAACGTCACAGATGACAAGATCGCTGCTCTCGTTAAAAATCTTACGGATCTCAGGGTTGATGTTACGGGAACAAATGATTTTTCTTTTGCACAGGTGGTTGCGGGCGGTACGGACACTTCCGAAGTCGATCCCGAGACCATGGGATCAAAGATCGTTCAGGGGCTGTATTTTGCCGGAGAGACCCTGGATATTGACGGAACATGCGGCGGATACAATCTGCAATGGGCATGGAGTTCAGGAGCCATTGCAGGGCTCAATGCAGCATTTGAAAAGATCCCGAAAGAGCCCAAAAGGTTTATAGAGGAAATTATAAACAGATGATCAGATTACAGATAAAATTAAGAATAAGAACGGACGAAGCAGAGCTTAAGGCCGCCATAGCCAAGGAATTGCATTTAAAACCCGAAGAATTCACCTTTGAAATAGCAAAGAGATCGCTGGATGCCCGTGATAAAAAAGACATTCTTTGGATCTATACCATCGACGCAAAGTTAAAAAATGAAGCGGCCGAAGAAAAATGCATCAGATCTTCAAAGGGGAAAATAAGTAAAACAGTAAAGAATGTATATGCCTTTGTGGGCGAGGGTAAAGAAAAGACGGAACACAGACCGGTGGTTGTGGGATGCGGTCCTGCCGGACTGTTTGCGGCTTATCTGCTTGCGGAGCGCGGATACAGACCATTGGTGCTGGAACGCGGAGAAGACGTGGATTCCAGACAAAAGACGGTGGAAAGCTTTTGGGCGGGAAACAGATTGAACCCAAACAGCAATGTGCAATTCGGTGAAGGCGGTGCGGGAACTTTTTCCGACGGAAAGCTGAATACCGGAGTTAAGGATCCGATGGGAAGGATCGGATTTGTGCTTGATACGTTTGTAAAACACGGAGCAAACCCTGAGATAAGATACGCAAACAAACCTCATGTCGGTACGGATGAACTTAAAAAGGTTGTTAAAAGCATGAGGAAAGCTGCAATCGAAAATGGTGCTGAATTCCGCTTTAATTCATGTGTTACTGATGTAGAATGCGATAAAAACGGAAGACTTGTTGCGCTGGAGATCAATAAAAAAGACAAGATTCCCTGTGAAATCTGTGTGCTTGCTATCGGGCACAGTTCAAGAGACACGTTCCTGATGCTCTCAAAAAAGCCTCTGACACTTACGGCTAAGCCATTTGCCATAGGATTGAGGATCGAACACCTTCAGGAAATGATCGGACGTGCACAATACGGGGAAAGCTTCAGAGATCTTCCTGCCGCTGATTACAAAATGACCTTTCAAGCCAAGGACGGACGCGGTGTTTACTCGTTTTGCATGTGTCCCGGAGGGTTTGTTGTAAATGCTTCTTCGGAAGAGGGCAAAAACTGCGTAAATGGGATGAGCAATGCGGCCAGAAACGAGAAAAATGCTAATTCTGCCATTGTAGTACAAGTGAACCCGGAAGACTTTTTGAGAGAAGGATTCGATTCGGCTCTTGCGGGAATGAGGTTTCAGCAAAAATGGGAAGAGGAATGCTTCGGACTTTGCGGAGGAAAAATTCCCGTTCAAAGATTTAATGATTTTAAAGAAGGTGTTAAAACTTTTGAATTTGGCTCTGTTTTACCGAATTCCAAGGGATTGTTCGAAAAATCCGAATTAACACCGTGCTTGCCGAAATACGTAAAAGAGGATATAATTGAAGCGGTTATGGGCTTTGATCATAAGGTTCATGGCTTTGCGGACGGAGATGCAATTCTTTCCGGAGTGGAGACCAGGACATCATCGCCTGTAAGGATCAACAGAAATGAATTCGGAGAAGCTGAGATTACGGGCCTTTATCCCTGCGGTGAAGGAGCGGGATACGCAGGAGGCATTACAAGTGCTGCCGTTGACGGTATTAAGATCTTCGAAAGAATAACAGAAAAATATGGAAGGCCCGAAAATGACTGACAGAAAACAACTTAAAGACAAAAAAAGGATTGTGATCAAGGTTGGTAGTTCGACCATCACTTATCCCGAAACAGGAACCATCAATTACGCAAAATTGGAAAAGCTGGTCAGGATCATTGCTGACATCAGAAACATGGGTAAAGAAGCGGTACTTGTAAGCTCAGGCGCCATCGCGGTGGGAAGACACGCAATCGGACTCAATGAAAAGCCCAAGACATTATCCTGCAAGCAGGCCTGCGCAGCGATCGGTCAGGCAGCGCTTATGACCGTTTACAAGAAGCTTTTTTCGGAATACAATTACAATTGCGCTCAGATACTTTTGACAAAATACACGTTCATGCAGGATGAATCCTATATGAATGCCTGCAACACTTTAAATGAATTGTTGTCTATGGGAGTCATTCCCATAGTAAACGAAAACGATACCGTTTCCACGGCTGAGATCGAGATCGGAGACAATGATTCTCTGTCAGCATACGTTTCATCGATGATCCACGGAGATCTTTTGATACTTCTTTCCGACATTGACGGACTGTACACCGATGATCCCAGGCATAATAAGAATGCGGAATTTATCTCTGTTGTGGAAAAACTGGACGATAACATCTTTGAAATGGCCAAAGGAGCCGGATCAGATGTCGGAACCGGAGGGATGCACACAAAGATCCATGCAGCTTTAATGGCCACAAAGTCCGGGACCGATATGGTCATCATTAACGGTGATGACGTTGAAAACATCAGAGCGGTAATGAACGGAGAAGAAAAGGGGACTTTGTTCGTTGCAAATAAAGACGATAATTTCGATTTTAGAAAATTATGATGATTCGTACCACGAGAGGAGGAAACGATCTATGAGCAGTTACATTACTGAAATAGGAGAAAGAGCCAAGGCGGCATCGGTCTCCGTAAAGAACCTTTCTACAGATGTAAAAAACCGTATTTTAAGGGAATGTTCGGATGCTCTTAAGGAAAACATCGATATGATCATTGATGCCAACAGGAAGGACGTTGAAGCTGCAAAGAAGCGCGGCTTGAGTGAAGCAATGATCGACAGACTGACCATGACAGAAAAGCGTATCATGGACATGGCTGCGGGCCTTATCACAGTTATGGGACTTGCCGATCCTGTGGGAGAAGTTATTTCAATGACACTTCGCCCCAATGGCCTTCAGATCGGTAAAAAACGTGTTCCTTTGGGCGTAATTGCCATGATCTATGAATCCAGACCTAATGTAACCGTAGATGCTTTCGGTCTTTGCTTTAAAGCGGGAAATGTCTGCATTTTGCGCGGCGGATCCGATGCGGTTAATACAAACAGCATTTTGGCTCAGCTCATGAGAGACATCCTTAATGAAAACAATGTTAATCCCGATGCATTGATCTTTGTTGAAAAAACAGACAGAGAGTACGTTGACGAGCTTCTTAAATTGAATGATTACATTGATGTGATCATTCCCAGAGGCGGTGCGGGACTCATCAATAATGTCATTAAAAACTCCACAGTGCCCGTGATCCAGACAGGTGTCGGCAATTGTCACATCTATGTTGACAAGCTGATCGATGATGAAATGACATTAAGCATAATTGAAAATGCCAAGACTCAGAGATACGGAACATGCAACACCTGTGAATCGCTTGTTGTTCATTCGGAAGTTGCGGAACGTATCATTCCCAAGATCTACGAGCTTCTCACGGTTAAACACGGCGTAGAGATCAGAGGCGACGAAAGATCCAGAGCAATCGTTCCCGAGATCAAGCCTGCAACTGAGGAAGATTACTACACTGAGTATCTTGATAAGATCATTTCGTTAAAAGTGGTGGATCATACTCCCGAAGCTATTGATTTCATTAACGAGCATTCTTCGGGACATTCTGAAGCCATCGTAACAAAGAACTACAACCATGCCATGCGTTTCCTTAATGAGATCGACTCGGCTGCGGTTTACGTAAATGCTTCAACCAGATTCACGGATGGTGCTGAATTCGGTTACGGCGCAGAGATCGGAATCTCTACCCAGAAGCTTCATGCAAGAGGTCCTTTGGGACTCAATGAACTTACAACCATCAAATATATAATTTTTGGAACAGGTCAGATCAGAGAATAATGGAATTTTTACCAAATACAGAACCCGAAAGACAATATTGGTTTATGGACAGGCTTAAAAGTATGATAGCCGAAGAATCCATAAGAGCAGGCAGAGATCTTACTTACTACATTCAGACCTTTGGATGTCAGATGAATGCCAAAGACTCGGAAAAACTTGCGGGTGTACTTGAAAACATAGGCTACAGGGAAGCGGGATCCGAAAATGCAGATTTCGTTATCTACAACACCTGTACCGTCAGAGAAAATGCAAATACGAGAGTTTACGGCAGGATCGGTTATCTCGGCACTTTGAAAGCAAAAAATCCCTTCATGAAGATTGCCCTTTGCGGCTGTATGATGCAGGAACCGCATGAAGTGGAGAAGATCAGAAAGAGCTATCGTTTTGTGGATATAGTTTTTGGAACCCACAACATCTTTAAACTTGCTGAGCTCATCTACGAAAAGATGAACTCCGACAAAAAACAATTGATCGATGTCTGGGACAGTTCGGCTGAGATCGTGGAAGACTTACCCAGCGCAAGAAAGTTTGACTTTACCTATGGCTGTAACAATTTCTGCACCTATTGTATTGTGCCGTATGTAAGAGGCCGTGAAAAGAGCAGAAAGCCGGAGGACATTGTGAAAGAAGTGCAGAGTCTTGCAGATCAGGGTGTGGTTGAGATCATGCTCTTGGGACAGAATGTCAATTCCTACGGGAAAGGTCTGGAAAACAAATGCAGTTTTGCTGAACTTTTGCAAAAGGTTTGTAAGGTTGAAGGCATTAAAAGAGTGAGATTTATGACTCCACATCCCAAGGATTTTTCGGATGATGTGATCGAGGTCATGAAAAAAGAGCCTAAGATATGTGCTCACGTTCATTTGCCGGTTCAGTCGGGAAGCAGCAGGATCCTTAAAAAGATGAACCGCAATTATACGAAAGAAAAGTATCTTACTCTTGTAGAAAAGATTAAATCCAACCTTCCTGATGTTTCACTTACCACTGATATTATTGTCGGATTTCCCGGGGAAACTGAAGAAGATTTCCTTGAAACCGTTGATGTGGTAAAGAAATGCGGTTATGATTCCGCTTTCACATTTATCTATTCAAAGAGAACCGGAACGCCTGCAGCCAAATTCCCGGATGAAGTACCTGAAGATGTTGTTAAAGACAGGTTTGAAAGGCTGCTCACTGTTTGCAAGGCTGAGTCCGAAAAAGCAGCTGCAAAACTAACCGGAAAAACGGTTGAAGTACTTGTGGAAGGCAGAGACGAGGGCAATAACGGAATGTTGACCGGAAGGCTTTCGAACAACCTTCTTGTTCATTTCGAAGGCTGCGACAAATTGATCGGAAAGCTTGTAAACGTTAAGCTTGATGAATGTAAAGGATTCTATTATCTGGGATCCGTAAGTGAATGATGAATTTATTAAAAGCACAGATCTTCTGAGATTTGTGCTTTTTTTTGAAACAATTTGGGGATTTTGAGACAGACGGTAAAGAATTTATACTGTTTTGTTGGAGTCAAGACCTTGACAGTTATGCACAAATTCTATATAATTAATTTTGTATGCGGATATATAAATCTGTATACATAATTTCATAGGAGGTGTTCCGCAATGATGTATGTTATTGTCGGAGCTGCATCCTTTGTAATTGCGTTTGCTATTGCTGCTTTTATTTTCTGGAATGCGGGTATCGCAGATCATAAAAAGAAATACGAAAGCAAAGTCGGTTCTGCCGAGGAGAGATCCAAGCAGATCATCGAAGATGCATTAAAAGAAGCAGAGCAAAAGAAGCGTGAAGCAATCATCGAAGCGAAGGACGAGATTTCAAAGGCCAGAGATGAGCTGGAGAAAGAACGTAAGGATCGTATGAGAGAATGTGCTAACGCTGAAAGACGTGTAATTTCAAAGGAAGACGCAGTTGACAAAAAAGCGGAAGCATTGGAGAAACGAGATCAAAGAATGGCTCAGAAGGAAGCTGAACTGGATCGTATGCGTGCTGAGGTCGCAGCATCGCATCAGAAACAGCTTGAAGAGCTTGAGAGGATTTCGGGTCTGACCTCCGAACAGGCTAAGGAATATCTGTTAAAGTCAGTGGAAGAAGACGTTAAACATGAAACAGCCGTAATGATCAAAGATCTTGAAACCCAGGCTAAGGATGAGGCCGACAAAAAGGCAAAAGACATTATCGTTACCGCGATTCAGCGTTGTGCTGCAGATCATGTGGCAGAATCCACGATATCGGTAGTACAGTTACCCAACGATGAAATGAAGGGAAGGATAATCGGAAGAGAAGGACGTAACATTCGTACCTTCGAAACCATGACGGGCATCGAACTCATTATAGATGACACACCCGAAGCGATCGTCCTTTCGGGATTTGATCCCATCCGTCGTGAGGTTGCGCGTATTACCCTTGAAAGATTGATTGCTGACGGGCGTATCCATCCCGCAAGAATTGAAGAGATGGTAGAGAAGGCCCAAAAGGAAGTTGAAACAATGATCAGGGAAGAAGGCGAAAATGCCGCTCTGGAGTGCGGTGTTCACGGACTTCATCCCGAACTCATCAAGCTCCTCGGTAGAATGAAGTTCCGTACAAGTTACGGACAGAATGCATTAAAACATTCCATCGAAGTTGCAAACCTTTCCGGACTTCTGGCTTCGGAAGTCGGTGTTGATGTTAAGACGGCTAAGCGTGCCGGACTTCTTCACGACATCGGTAAATCCGTTGACCATGAGCAGGAAGGAACACATGTACAGCTCGGTGCGGATCTTTGCAGAAAGTACAAGGAAAATGCCACTATCGTCAATGCGGTTGAAGCCCATCACGGCGATGTTGAGCCCCAGTCACTTGTTGCATGGATCGTGCAGGCGGCAGACACTATTTCAGCTGCCAGACCGGGAGCCAGAAGAGAAACTTTGGAGGCATATACCCAGCGTCTCAGACAATTGGAAGATATTTCTAACAGCTTCAAAGGAGTTGATAAGTCCTTTGCAATTCAGGCAGGAAGAGAAGTCCGCGTTATGGTTATCCCTGAACAGATCAACGATGACGAGATGGTTCTCCTCGCAAGAGACCTGTCTAA
The DNA here is from genome assembly GCA_024691875.1 of Lachnospiraceae bacterium. GTDB lineage: Bacteria > Bacillota > Clostridia > Lachnospirales > Lachnospiraceae > RGIG3528. The sequence goes on from JAILNG010000099.1 coordinate 11,298, forward strand.
GAAGATCGAAGCTGAGCTTGAATATCCTGGTCAGATCAAAGTCAATGTTATTCGCGAATCTCGTGCAATCGAGTACGCAAAATAAGCAATTAAAGGCAACGGTTTCATCCGTTGTCTTTTTTTATTCTATTCGTACTGCTTATAAGATTATTAACGAATTTGATTTTTTCGGAAAAATGCTTGCTTTTTTAAGGGAAATAGTCTATATTATGTCGAGTGTTTTATTGTATACAATAAAACAACAAAACAATTATTAAACGAAATGCATGAAAATTAAGCATTTTGATAACTGCGAGGAGAGTAAACCATGTCACTTGAATTATCCAAAAAAGCAATGGAAGTAAAGCCTTCATCCACACTTGCCATTACAGCTAAAGCAAAGAAAATGAAAGCAGAGGGTAAGGATATCGTTGGATTCGGAGCAGGAGAACCGGACTTTGCAACTCCGGAAAACATATGCCTGGCTGCAAAACGCGCAATTGATGACGGTTTCACCAAATACACTCCCGCAGCCGGAACTGTAGAGCTTCGTAAAGCTATTTCCGATAAATTTAAAAAGTTCAATCATTTGGATTATGAAATAGATCAGATCGTTGTCAGCAACGGCGGAAAGCATTCACTGACAAATGTTTTTGAAGCGAGCTTAAATCCCGGAGATGAAGTGATCATCCCCGCACCTTTCTGGCTCAGCTATCCCGAGATGGTAAAGCTTTGCGGCGGTGTTCCCGTATTTGTTGAATGTACTGCGGCTCAGGATTACAAGATCACGGCAGAGCAGCTGGACAAGGCTGTAACAGACAAGACAAAGGCGGTGGTTCTTAATTCTCCCAATAATCCCACCGGAATGATCTACACAAAGGATGAGTTGGAAAAGATCGCTGAAGTTGTTGTGAAGAGAGACATTTACGTTATTGCGGATGAAATGTATGAGTATCTTGTTTATGACGGAAATGATTTTGTTTCCATCGCTTCTCTTAATGAAGAGATCTACAAGAGGACGATTACCTGCTCCGGACTTTCAAAGAGTTATTCCATGACCGGCTGGAGGATCGGATACGCAGGAGCTTCCAAGGAGATCGCGAAGCTGATGAGCTCAGTTCAGAGCCATCAGGCATCAAATCCCAATTCAATTGCTCAGGCCGCTGCTGTTGAAGCTTTGAACGGACCTCAGACGGCGCCCGAGAAAATGAGACTGGAGTTTGATAAGAGAAGAAAGTATATGCACGAGCGCATTTCCAAAATGCCTTTGGTTTCTGCAATAAAGCCTCAGGGTGCGTTCTACGTGTTCATAGATTTTTCCGGAGCTTTCGGAAAGACATATAAAGGCGAGAAGATCGACGACATCGGTAGAATTGCACAGATACTGATCGATGACTATCTGACGGCTGTTATTCCCTGCAAGGATTTCGGAGCACCGAAGAACATCCGTTTGTCCTACGCCATCTCCAGGGAAGACATCGAGAAGGGCCTTGACAGGATCGAAAGCTTCCTGAATGAATTAAATTAGTAAGATCAAATTAAGCAACACGGGCAGATCCGGTTGCTTAATTTTTTTGTCTCTTTATTAAATATTGTTTGATAAAGAATGGTAAATGCGTTAAAATAAAGATTGTGCTTTATTTAAGCTAATATTAAGGGATGGACGCCTTAAAGAAGGCGTAAAGGAGTAATTATGATCGGAATCATCGGAACCGGCAATATGGGCAGTGCATTGATCAATGGTGCGGTTAAAAGTTTCGGAGAAGAGAATGTTGTTTTCTTCGACACTTCAGAAGACAGAAGAAAGCAGATCTCAAACGAATATGGGATCACAGCCTGCAAAGATAATGTGGAACTTGTTAAATGGTGTGACATTGTGGTCCTCGCCGTAAAGCCCCAGGTGATATTTAAAGTCATAGATGAGATCAAGCCTTATTTCGGAAAAGAAAACAAGACGGTGATCTCAATCGCTCCCGGAATCACGATTGCAAAGCTTAAGGAAGCTTTTGATTCAAAGGTTCAGATCGTAAGAGTCATGCCCAACACACCCGCCATGGTCGGAGAAGGGATGTCAGCTGTTTCATTCCCGGATGATTTCAACGGAGACAAAGAGAACACATTAAAACTCTTTGATTCTGTCGGACGCGCAGTGGTTCTGCCTGAAAGTCTTATGAATGCGGCTGTTGTGGCAAACGGAAGCTCACCTGCTTTTGTGTTCGTTTTCATGGAAGCGCTTGCGGACGGAGCAGTTAAATTCGGCATTCCCAGAGATAAGGCATATGAAATGGTGGCTCAGACCGTTCTCGGTTCAGCAAAGCTTATGCTTGAAACAAAGAAACATCCCGGAGAATTGAAGGATGCGGTTTGTTCGCCCGGCGGTACGACGATCTGCGGAACCGCAGCACTCGAAGAATTCGGCTTAAGAAATGCAGTTATCAAAGGCTGCGAAGCTGTCTATGACAAGACTCAGAATTTTGCAAAATAAAAGAAGTTTAGGAAGATAAGAGAAGGAAATTATTACAAATGACAAAACCTGAATGCATTGAAAAGAAAGAAGTCTGCAAAGGCAGGATCCTTACTTTTTACAAAAACACAATGAAATTTGAAAACGGAGATACGGCTGTCTGGGATTTCGTTCATCATAACGGAGCTGCAGCAGTCGTTGCCGTTGACGAAGACGGTAAACTTTTTATGGTTAAGCAGTACAGGCCCGGTTGTGACAGATTCACTCTCGAAATTCCCGCAGGCTGCCTTAATCCCGGTGAAGACAGAAAAACGGCTGCCGTAAGGGAACTTGAGGAGGAAACGGGTTACAAATGTGAAAAAGCCGAGCTGTTAAACAAATATTATCCTGCTTCGGCTTATGATGATGAGTACATTGAGATCTATCTTGCCACAGGCTTAAAGAAAACAGCTCAGAATCTCGATCCCGATGAGTTCGTTGAAGTCCTAAAGATGGATCCGGAAGAACTGGTCAGAATGATCATTGATTGCGAGATCTCGGACGGAAAGACCATCGCAGGGATCCTCACTTATTACACAAAGAAGAACAGGAGGTAAGGCGTATGAGAATGTATGATCTTATTACCAGAAAAAAGCACGGAGAAGAACTTACCAAAGAAGAGATTGATTTTATTGTTCAGGGATTTACAAAAGGTGACATTCCCGATTATCAAATGTCCGCATTTTTAATGGCTGTTTATTTTCAGGGCATGAACCTGAGAGAGACCATCGATCTGACTCAGTCCATGATCGATTCCGGAGATCGTCTTGATCTTTCTGCAATCAAAGGTCTGAAAGCAGACAAACATTCCACCGGCGGTGTGGGAGACAAGACCACACTTATCCTCGGACCCATGGTTGCCTGCCTCGGAGTTCCCGTTGCAAAGATGAGCGGACGCGGACTCGGACACACAGGCGGAACCATCGACAAGCTTGAAAGCTTTAAAGGCTTCTCTGTTTCTTTAACAGACGAAGAGTTCATTGATAATGTAAACCGTATCGGAATTGCGGTTATCGGACAGACTGCGGATCTTTGTCCCGCTGACAAGAAGATGTACGCCCTTCGTGACGTTACAGCGACTGTCGACAACAAATCACTCATCGCATCCAGCATTATGAGTAAGAAACTGGCTGCAGGTACCGACTGCATAGTCCTTGATGTTAAGGTCGGAAGCGGCGCTTTCATGAAGACTCTTGATGATGCAAAGGATCTCGCCGAACTTATGGTTAAGATCGGAACCGGATGCGGCAAGAAAACATATGCAGTGCTTTCTGATATGTCCCAGCCTCTCGGTTACTGCGTAGGTAATTCTCTTGAAGCCTACGAAGCGATCCAGGCGTTAAAAGGCAACGGACGTCCGGATCTCATGGATGCCTGCTACACCCTTGCTTCTTACATGCTTATCGGTGTCGGGAAAGCAAAGGACGTTAACGAAGCAAAGGAAATGCTCAAAGAAACCATTGATTCGGGAGCTGCACTTGCAAAGCTGGAAGAATTCGTAGCCGCTCAGGGCGGAGACATCTCATGCATAGAAAACACGGACAGATTCCAGAGAACCGAATTTAAGGAAGATATTATTGCCACACAGGACGGATACGTTTCGGAGATCCTTACGGATGAGATCGGAATGACCAGCCTGCTTCTCGGAGGCGGAAGAGAAACAAAGGACAGCGTCATCGATCTTGCTGTAGGACTTAAGATCAGAAAGAAGATCGGAGATTTTGTTTCCAAGGGAGAGCCTTACGTCACTCTTTACGCAAATGATGTCGATAAATTAAGAGCTGCATCCGCAAGAGTGCGCGAAGCCTATAAATTCTCAGCGCAAAAGGTTGAGCCGCCTAAGCATGTTTTGGGCATAGTTACGGCGGATGAGATTAAAATGTTCTGATCTATTTATCCCGGGGGTTACAAATGGCGATTCAAAAGAAAAGACTGGGCGAGATACTGATCGATGCCGGCTGTCTTACGAAGGAAAAATTAAATGAAGCTTTGAGGCTGCAAAAAGACGAGGGAGAACGTCTCGGACGTGTGCTGATCAATCATGGCTTTATTTCGGAAAAAGAAATACTGGAAGCATTGCACACACAGATGGGATTTTCCATTTTAGATCCGGAAACCATTGAGATTCCGGAAAAGATCATTCAGATGATCCCATACACGCTTGTTAAGAGATACAATGCGATCCCTGTAAAGCTGGAAAACGGTTATCTGACTGTTGTCATGGAAGATCCGCTTAACTTTGTGGCTATCGAAGACATACACGTTGCAACACAATGCGAGATCATCCCTGCCATATCCAGTTACAGAAGCATTGCAAACACAGCCGGACGACTTTACGGTAATCGTTCTGCCGACAAGGCTGTACAGGACATTAAAAATGAGTACAGTGAGATTGCCAGAGAGAATGTTTCCACAGACAGAGATGCGGTGATCGACAATGCTCCCATCGTAAGACTTTTGAATTCGGTCATTGATGTGGCTATTACAGACGGTGCCAGCGACATTCACATTGAGCCTATGATCTCAAATGTGCGCATCAGGTACAGGCTTGACGGTAAATTAAAGATCATCCGCGATATCCCGAAGGATGCCTTGAGTGCTCTTATCACGAGGATAAAGATACTTTCGGATCTGGATATCGCCGAAAGAAGACTTCCTCAGGACGGACGTTTTGATTACAAGTTCAGAGATAATGTATACAACATTCGTGTTTCGGTGCTGCCCACAACCAACGGTGAGAAAGCGGTGCTTCGTATTCTGGACAAGTACAATTTTAAGATAAGAAAAGAGTTCCTGGGATTCACCCCGGACAATCTTAAAAAATTTGAAAAGCTTTTGACACTGCCCAATGGCCTTGTGCTTGTTACGGGACCTACGGGAACAGGTAAATCCACAACTCTTTATGCAATGCTGACGGAACTTAACAAGGCTTCCGAAAACATCATTACCATTGAAGATCCTGTGGAGTACGTAATCGAAGGCATATCTCAGGTTCAGGTTAACAATAAGATCGGACTGGATTTCGCC
>JAILNG010000143.1 GCA_024691875.1 Lachnospiraceae bacterium
GTCTGCATCCGTGATGGTGTTCAGCCTGTGAGCGATGACAAGCAGTGTCTTTCCTTTGCAAAGTTCGGAAATAGCCTGCTGAATGTATCTTTCGTTGTCTGCATCCACGCTGGCTGTTGCTTCATCAAGGATAACGATGGGAGCATCCTTAAGAATACATCTTGCGATGGAAAGTCTCTGAGCCTGTCCTCCGGAAAGGCTGGCTCCGCCTTCTCCGATCACAGTGTCAAAGCCGTTGGGAAGCTCTTGGATAAAATCGTAGCATCTTGCCTTTTTTGCAGCTTCCACGATCTCTTCACGGGTAGCATCGGGCTTACCCAGTGCAATGTTGTTGTAAACTGTGTCCTGGAAGAGGTAGACTCTCTGGAACACCATGCTGATATTTTCCATGAGGGTGGCAAGAGGCAGATCTCTGATGTCCGTTCCGTTAAGGAGGATCTGTCCGCTCTTTACGTCCCAGAAACGCGCCATGAGGCTTGCAATGGTTGATTTTCCGCCACCGGAAGGACCGACGAGAGCAATCATTTCGTTCTTATTTGCCGTGAAGGAAACATTTTTTAAAATGTCCTTTCGGTCATATGCAAACGTGACATCCTTGTACTCTATGACAGGCGAAAGACAGGATTTCAACTTTGCTGTACCGGAGTTGTCCAGCTCTTTTTCCGCAAAAAGTGCTTCGATCCTGTCCATGCAGGCATTCATGACAGTGAGTCTTGCAATCTGTCCGTAGAAAGTTCTGATGGGCATGAAAAGATCGAATATGCAGAGGATCATTCCTATGTAGTAGATTAGATCGAGATGACCCGTAAAATACATGTATGATGCCAAGGTAAGAATGAGAACCGTTCCGAGCCCGTAGATCAGATTAACACCTCTCTGCCAGGGGGCATGGTCGTATTCGAACCTGAGGTTTGCATCGCAGTTGTTCTCAAAGCTTTTTGTGAGTTCCTTTGACTTGTCACCCATAAGGTTGTAGGTCTTTATGAGACCGATACCCTCAACAAAATCAAGGACTGCTGAAGTCTGCTCTTCGGTAACCTTCTGCCTTTCCGCCGAATGAGAAAGAGTGCTCTTTTTCATTGCGAGACCAAGCAAAAGCATAATGCCTGTAACCAGAACCGAAGCGATCCCAAGCTTTACATCAAAGAAGAACATAAAGACGATCATTATGATCTGAGCGAAGATGTAGCTCATGAGATCGGCGATAACCATCATGCAGTTTTCTTCGATGAAAACCATGTCCGTTGAAAGCACGGAACTGATCTTTCCGATGTTGCCTTCCGTAAAGTAGCCCATGGGAAGACGACGAAGATGATCTCCCAGCTTCATTCGCATGTCAGCAAAGATCATGTAGCCTGCCGCACTTTGAAGTTTGTCGGCAAGATATTGGAAGAGGGCCTGAAGAAGTACTCCGCCCACCAAAAGAAGAGCAGTGATCCAGCAGATCTTTTTTGTGATGGTTCCTTCAAGATAGGAACTTACAATGAAGTAAGTTGCAACGATGGGAAACTTCTGCAGCATTCCTTTTAAGAAGGAAAAGCCAAAAGCGCCGTAGACCCTTCCTTTATATTTCCCGGTGATCCCGAGTATACGTCCGATAAGTCCGATCATGCTTCCACCTCATTTCCAAGGGTCCAGCCGCTGCTTGCTTCGCTGTTCTCCCATAAATTTTTGTACACCTTGTCGGATCTTAAGAGGTTTTCATGAGTGTCCTCGGCTATGATGACTCCGTCCTTCATAACACAGATCTTGTCAGCATTAACGATGGTCTGAAGACGATGGGCGATGACAATAACAGTCTTTCCTTTGATGATCTCGTTGATGGCAGCATTCATTTTTTCTTCGTTTTCGGGATCTATGAAAGCTGTTCCCTCATCAAGCACTATGATGGGAGCATTTTTAAGGATCGCGCGGGCGAGAGAGATACGCTGTCTTTCGCCGCCGGAAAGCATCTTTCCGCTGTCTCCTGCCGGGGTGTCTATGCCTTTGGGGAAACGCTTGAGGAATTCGGTGCATTGAGCTTTATCTGCGGCTGCGAGCACTTCTTCGCGGGTAGCATTGGGCTTTCCCATAAGGATGTTTTCGTAAAGACTTGTGTTAAACAGGAATTGTTCCTGAGAAACGTAAGAAATGTTGTCGTTCAGGGCTTCTATGCTCATTTCCGTAATGTCCTGACCGCCGATGGTTATTTTGCCGCCGTTCAGATCGTAGTAATGAACAAGGAGCTTGGCAAGAGTTGATTTTCCGCTTCCGGATTCTCCGACGAGAGCGGTGAGCGTGCCTTCCTTAAGCTCTAAAGAAAGCCCGTGGATAACTTCTGCCTCTTTGTAAGAAAAACGAACATTTTCGAATTTAACTGTATGCGAAGTGCCTTTAAAGGGAGTGCTGCCGGCCTTTAAGGGAGCGCTTGACATGGCTTTTTCGATCTCATCGATCTTGTAGTTTAACTGGGGGAACTTTCCCAAAAAGGAGAGGGCTTTGAGAAGAGGTCCGCCTACGGCAAGGGAAAGACAGAACACAAGGATGAGATTGGCAAGAGTCACTGTTCCTTTTATGACCATCAACGATCCGATGGGAAGCATGAAAAGTGCTACGCAAGGGATCAGAGCGCTGTAAAGCGCCATCCAGGGCCAGCAGACCTTGTACCATGCAAGAGTGAAATCACGGTAATCCGTAATGTCCTTTGAAAATCGCTTGTAGGATTCACCTTCGCGGCCGAATACCTTAACAACTTCCATACCGTTGATGTACTCGATGATCGTTGCATTCATTTTGGCAGCGGAATTGTAGTAGTCATTCATTCTTTCCATACCGCGCTTAAACATCATGCTCATGGCAAAAACGCCGAGAGGAAGAGACAGCAAGGAAAGAAGGCCGAGTCTCCAGTCGGCAATGAACATAAAGATGAGCGCCAAAAGAACCGTGGCAAGGTTTGATATGCCTTCGGGTATGGCATGAGCCAGCAAAAGCTCGATCTGCTCGATGTCATCCGTAAATAATTTTTTGATCTTGCCGCTTCCCAGATCATGGATCGTTCCGAGAGGCTGTCTTTCAAGTTTTTTCTGCAACGAGATACGGATATTTTTTAAAGTTTTGTAAGCGCATTTGTGTGAAAACTTCAATCCGAGAACATACAAAAACGCATATAGGATCTCACAGCCGGCGATGACGGCAATGTGCACGATCACATATTGCGCATCCGGTCTTTCACCGGCTAAAAGGGGTTCGATAAGGCGGTACACAATGAAAAAAGGAACGATGGAAGCGATGAGTCCTATAAGCATCACTACCAGAGCCATGTATGTGTAGCGCATATTCTCACCCATATAGGGTTTGATCTTTTTAAACATTCCTCAATTAACCTCATTTTTTCTTAAGCATAATTGCGTCGTCCCATCTGTAAAACCTGCACATAACTCTGCAATGCTCTTCGATCTCTTCGAGAGTCATGTCATGAATAAAAGGTTCACAGATACTTGTCCAGAAGGAGGAGATGAGTATATGAAATTCAACCTCGGTGACATCCGCCCGAGCCAGCCCGCGATCACGGACTTCAATGTAAAAGGTCTTGTAAGCTTTGCTCATAGCGGTAACAAAATCGTGACTGAAATTCTCGTATCTTGTTCCTGCCGCCTTTGAGATCAGAAGCTTGAACTTGTTCCGATGCTTGTACAAAAGCTCGAAAATGGGCACCATATTCTCGTAGGTCATTACCCATGAGGCATATATTTCCTCGTCGCTGAAGGCTGTAAAGTCTGTCAGGGATCTTTTGGCCAAAAAGCCCGTCAGTCCTTTTACAACATCATCAACAACGGCACAAAAAAGGTCTTCTTTTCCCTTGTATCTTTTGTACACTGCTCCTGTGGTGATCCCGGCGGTATTGCAGATGTTTTTTAACTCTGCTTTCAGAAATCCCTGCCTCATAAATTCGTCCTCCGCCGCCGCAAGAAGCCTTGGATCAATGCTTTTATCAGGTGTCGCCATGTTTTTCTCCTTCCTGAAAATTGGATTATCGATAATTCGATTACCAAGGTTAGCACAGGCTAACAACATTGTCAAGAAAAAAACAAAAATTTTACTTACCGAAGAAAACGCCTTTTAATTCTTTTTTTTCTTGACACCCCTTCTTTTTTCAAGGATAATGTGGTTTAGCAGAGATGCTTGAATTAAACAACCAACAACCAACATCGTCTAATAAAGGAGGACTTTTAAATGAGCAAGTACGCAGGAACACAGACAGAGAAGAATCTCCAGGCTGCATTCGCAGGCGAGTCACAGGCTAGAAACAAGTACACTTACTTTGCATCAGTTGCAAAGAAGGAAGGCTTCGAGCAGATGGCAGAGATCTTCTTAAAGACAGCTGATAACGAGAAAGAACATGCAAAGCTCTGGTTCAAGGAACTGGACGGCATCGGAGATACAGCAGCTAACCTTAAAGCAGCAGCTGAAGGTGAGAATTACGAGTGGACAGACATGTACGAAGGCTTTGCAAAGACAGCGGAAGAAGAAGGCTTCAAGGGTCTGGCTGCTAAGTTCCGTATGGTAGCTAAGATCGAGAAGAGACATGAGGAAAGATATCGTGCGCTTCTTGCAAATGTTGAAGCTCAGAAAGTATTTGAGAAGTCTGAGGTCAAGGTTTGGGAATGCCGCAACTGCGGACACATCGTCGTTGGAACCAAGGCTCCCGAGGTTTGCCCCGTTTGTGCTCATCCGAAGAGCTACTTCGAGCTTTCATCCGACAACTATTGATCAAAAAACTCCATGCCCGGGATAAATTCCCGGGTATTTTTTTAGTAATTAGAAAGTTTTAATTCGCCAAATGAGCGGTTTATCTTGAGGGGAATCCTGTTATAATTGTGACAAAGATGAACAGTGTCGTTGCGAATGCAACTTGGAGTTATGGAGGAATTAAAATGATCTTTGGTTTCTTGGGCGCTTTGGCCGCCATTTGCGTATTGTTTTTTATAGGCTTTTGTTTTTCAAGCTTTTTGTTCGGCTTTGTTTTCTGGCTTTTCATTAAGCTTCCGATAGCGATCGTTTTCGCGGCTGTGGGATTGGTGCTCTGTTGCACGATCATCCTTGCGCCCCTCGGGATAATGAGTCTTAAGATAGCCGGAGGAATGTTTGTACCCTGCTTATAACATGTTCAATATTGTTTGATCCTCTTATGCCGTGCGGAGAAAAATCCGCACGGCTTTTTGTATAATCGTTACAGATAAAAGATAACAAATGTGAATGGCAACAAGATCACGGTAACGATACAAAACGGACAACCGTTCCGTTAAGGAAGGAGATCAATATGAAAGGCTATGCTGTAAGTGACGGGTTCATGGGTTATGTAAACGGAAGATACAGACTTTTCGTATCTGAAGAAGAGTATTACGAGTTCCTCGAAGAGGTCTCGGATGACGTGGAATCTGAAGCAGCTTAGCTAAAAGTTGCTTTTTAAAGCATATTTTGATATAATACCTTTGTATGACTGTCGTTAGGTCATTAATGAGGATGAAATCAATATGCAAAATGAAATAAAGAAAGTTATGGACGAAGCGGTTGCCCGTGGCGAAGTGGCAGGCTGCAACGCCCTTGTGATATCAGGCGGTCGAGAGATCGCTTACGCGGAAAGCGGATATAAAAACAAAGAAAATAAAACTCCTTTTGAGAGGGATACGATTTTTCGGCTTTACTCTATGTCAAAGCCGATCACTTCGGCTGCGGTCATTATGTTAATGGACAGAGGGATGATCGATCTGGCAGATGCGGTTCAGAAATTTATTCCCTCGTTTAAGGATGCCTATGTTGCCACGACAGAGGGAAGAGTATTGGCCAATCGGCCTGTTACTTTGAGAGATTTATTGAATATGGCTTCGGGAGCGGTTTATCCCGGAAACGGAACAGCGGCTGAATGTCAGTCTGCAGCCCTTTTTGACGAACTGATCGGGAAATTGGGCACAGACAAAGAGATCGGTACCGTAGAGCTGGCGGAAAGGATCGGAAAACTTGATTTCGATTTCCAACCCGGCGAGAATTTTAAGTACGGTACAAGTGCGGACATTTTGGGCGCTGTTGTTGAAGTTGTTTCCGGAATGCGTTTCGGAGATTTTCTTAAAAAGGAATTCTTTGAGCCTCTCGGAATGGCAGACACGGACTTTTGGGTGCCTGCAGAGAAAAGAAGCAGGGTTGCGGATGTCTACGATACGGTTAACGGCGAAGCAAAGCCTGTGATCACGGATCATTTGGGGATCAATTACAAGCTGGATCACAGACCTGCGTTTGAGTCGGGCGGAGCGGGACTTTGTTCCACTCTGGATGACTATGCCTGCTTCGCGGATATGCTTATGAATTACGGAGAATTTAAGGGTAGAAGACTGCTCTCTGAAAGAGCGGTCAGGTTTATGACCAATGGCAGCATTGCGCCTTGGCAGCAAAAGGGTCTTGACGGTTGGGATGGCCTTACGGGCTACACCTATGGCAATCTTTTGAGAGTTTTGAGGGATCCTTCGAGATGTCTCACTTTCGGAGAAGTTGGAGAATACGGTTGGGACGGCTGGCTTGGTGCTTATTTTTCGAATGATCCTAAAAACAAGCTTACCATCCTCATGGGTATGCAGAAATTTAATGCAGGAACCTGGAATCTTACAAGAAAGATCAGAAATCTGATCTACAAAGAGGTTAAGTAGATGGAAGAAAATAAGGTTAGACAGACCTATTATAACCCGAGCGTGACTCCGAAAGTCACTATAGCGCTCGTGGCTATCAATGTCATCCTGTTTGTGCTTGAATATAATTTTTTGAAAATAGAGGATCTTTGGGATAAATTCGGTATCGGCTGGGACTATCTTATGAAGAACCAATGGTACAGACTTTTCTCAGCCATGTTCACCCATGCTTCGATCGCTCATCTCGGAAGTAACATGATCGCACTTTACGGCGTGGGAATGTATCTCGAAGAAAAATTCGGATCAAAGAGATTTTTGATCTATTACCTGCTGTGCGGCATTTTGGGAGAATTGCTCGGTTGTTTCTTCGGAAACTACATCCTGGAACAAAATTACGTTTCTGCCGGTGCATCGGGAGCTGTTTTTGGACTGTTTGGAATTTTGATCATTCTTTCTTTAAGAAGGCAGATGTTCAGGATCCCTTTTGTAAGAATACTTTTGTTTATTGCACTCAGTGCAGCTGATGCTTTAACCGAAACCGGAATTGACATCTTTGGTCATGCCGGCGGTTTCCTGGTGGGCATCGTCATCGGTCTCATCTATTCCTTTACAACCGGGAAAAAAGCCCAAAAGGAATGAAAGGCGGTAAACATGGACAATTCTTCCGAAGAAATGAAAATGACCTACAGTGCGGTTGTTGCTAAGGACGGCAAACCGGTGGTTGCCGTGCGTTTTGAAAGAGGGAAGGATTACGCCGAGGCGCTTTTGCCGGATTGCTCCGTCAGAAGCAGCAATGGATTTAACGAAGAAGAAATAGCCGCTTTGGAGTTCTATTTGAAACACAACAAAAAGGACATAGGGGCCAGAGCAAAGGCAATAACAGGGATTCAGAATTTCTTTGGGGATTGAGAATACATGAGGAAAGAATATGAACAGAGAATGGTGGCGTAAAGCAATCATCTATCAGATATATCCGAGATCCTTCAACGATTCGAACGGTGACGGTATCGGAGACATTCCGGGAATCACGGAAAAACTCGATCATCTTAAAAATCTCGGGGTAGACTGCATCTGGCTCAGCCCCGTATATGCAAGTCCGAACTGCGACAACGGTTACGACATTTCAGATTACAAAGCCATCCATCCGGATTTCGGTACGATGGCTGATTTTGATGAGCTGGTTAAACAGGCCGGGGAACGCGGCATTAAGATCATCATGGATCTTGTGATAAATCACACTTCGGACGAGCATGAGTGGTTCAAAAAGGCTCTTGCGGGTGACCAAAAGTACAGAGATTACTATTACTTCAGAGAAAAGAAGAACAACTGGGGCTCTTTCTTCGGAGGGAAGACCTGGGAAAAGGTTCCGGGGGAAGAGATGTACTATCTGCACCTCTTTAACAAGAAGCAGCCGGACCTTAACTGGCACAACCCCGCTGTTTACAACGAGGTTTGCGACATAATGCGTTTCTGGCTGGACAAAGGGATCGCGGGCTTCAGATGCGATGTCATCAACGTGATCTACAAGAACAGTCTTGAAAACGGAAAGAAAAGGATCGCACTGACTGGAATGGAGCATTATCTGAGCACAGAAGGCTGTCACGAGATCCTGAAACGTCTTAATAAGGATGTGCTTTCCCATTACGATTGTTTTACCGTCGGTGAAACCGTGTTTGTGGACCCTGCTCAGGCAAATCTCTTAATGGGAGAAAGCAGAAAAGAACTCAACATGGTTTTCGGCTTTGAACACATGGAGTGTGATCAGAGAGGACTAAAGTGGTTCAAGCGGGCATATGCCCCTAAGAGGCTGATCGCCGCTCTCGACAAATGGCAGAGGGAATGCGAATGGCCGGCAAACTATCTTGAAAACCATGATCAACCCAGATCGGTCAGCCGTTTCGGAGACACAGAGGAATACAGAAAAGAGAGCGCAA
>JAILNG010000154.1 GCA_024691875.1 Lachnospiraceae bacterium
GCACGCGCAGCCCTTGTCGCAGACCTTCACCAGCCTGTCGGCGTCGATCATCAAAACGCAGGAATCCTCGATAGCGACCACGTTTGAGGGAACGACCTCCTCGTCATTTATGGCATAGTTCACGGCAAAAAGCTCGCCGGGGCGCACCTCCTGCAGAATGTCGCGATTGCCCCAGTAATCCACCTGCTCGGCGATAACGCCGCCGCTCAGCAGTATGCATGCGGATCTGATCTTGTCGCCCGCGTGCAGCAGGTACTCGCCCTTTTTGTAATGCAGCACCTGCCCGTCCATACAGGTCATGAGTCCTCCGATCTCCTCGGGCTTCACACCGCTGAACAGCACGCACCTCGCCAGCATGTTGTCAACATTCAGGCATTTCGCAGCTTCACTGTAACATTTTCTTTCCATGGTAGCCTCCGTAAAATGACACCCTAATCCTGTCCCCATAGGTTCATTTTTTGACACCTTGGGAACGGGGTTGCGGTGCCATTTTTGTTGTTTTTCCAACGCATATTGAATTATTAATACATCATAGTTCTCAAAAAGTCAACCACAAGGATTGACATCTATGGTATAATACCGCCAAGAAGATTTAATTACGGAGGATAAATTTTGAGCATTTTAAATAGTTTATTATTACAGAATACTCCCGCCACCGCCACACCCACGCCGGCCCCCATTGACATCACAAACGTGGATGACATCGCGGACGCAGCAAAAACAGGGCTCATCAATCTCCAGGATTTTCTGGTGAATGTTGTAGCTCCCGGACTTCTCAAGGTCATTTTTGCCATCATCATTTACATTGTGTGCAAAAAGCTGATAGGCCTCGTCATAAAACTCACCAAAAAGGGCATGGACAAAGCAAAATTTGAGAAGGGCGTCGAAAGCTTCCTGCTTTCCCTGATCAAGATCGGTCTCTACGCTCTCACGATCTTTGCGATCTTTGAGATCTTCGGTATAGCGACCACCACCATCGTTGCGGTACTCGGTTCTGTGGGCCTCACCATCGGTCTTGCATTGCAGGGTTCACTTTCCAACTTTGCCGGAGGCGTGCTGATCCTTGTGCTGAAGCCCTACGTTGTCGGCGACTACATCGTGACCTGCGGCGTTGAAGGATCTGTCGATTCCATTGACATTTTCTACACCACCTTGAAAACTCCCGACAACAAGATGATCGTGGTTCCCAACGGTACGATCTCCAACAGTACCATCACCAACGTTTCCCACGAGCCCGAGCGTCGTCTCGACCTCACTCTCCCCGTGGCCTACGGCTCCGACATCCCCAAGGTTAAGGAGATCCTTACAGGCATATACGAAGCGGACGAAGCCACACTTAAAGACAAAGGCCTTACCGTTTTCCTCGGCGAGTTTGCGGACAGTTCCATCAACATCGGTTTCCGTGTCTGGGTGAAAGCCGCAGATTACTGGGCAACCAAGTGGAGACTCCAGGAGATCATCAACGAAAAATTTGCGGAAAACAAGATCGAGATCCCTTTCAATCAATTGGATGTACATCTTGATAAACAGTAAAAAAAGCCCCGCTTTTGCGGGGCTTTTCTTGTACCTGTTAAATGTCGAATGAACCGAGTTCGCTTCCGTTAAATACGTAGTAAACCTTGCTCTCTTCAGGCTTAACATAGAGTTCAACCTGCTTAAGATCTGCGATCTCTCTGTTAAGATCAAACTTCCAAACGTCCTTAGCCATCTTTACGAAATCCTCTGTTTCGTATCCCTTGCCACCGAACTGTACGGCAATCTTTGTCTTAATATCCTTTGCAGTTGCTGCCTTAGCAGTTTTTGCGGGCTTCTCCTCTGTTGCTTTTACTTCTGTCTTTGCTGCAGAAGTCTTAGCAGTTGTCTTAGCAGCAGGCTTTTTTGCTGCTGCGTCTGTAGATGTTTTCTTTGCTGCCATCTCTTTCTCCTTCTTTTTTGAAAAAACATTTGATTTTGTGTACGAATATGTTATCTTTTTAGCATAATAATGCTTTAATTCATTATAATATAAGACAATTCTTTGTCAACGGAAATTTTTTTCTTTTATTATCTTTTTTGTTGTTTTTACAACATTTTATTTCCGCAGAGTGTGTTATAGTCTTAACAAAGATAGAAATAAGGAGGAGACATTATGATAAGAGCAGCAATGTTTGATACCAAACCTTACGATAGAGAAAGTTTTGAAAAGACCAAGCCCGCAGACATGGAGATCACCTACTTCGATACAAAACTGGACCCGAAAACGGTTGAGCTTGCCAGAGGTTTTGATACGGTCATAGTTTTCGTAAATGATGAATTATCGAAAGAAGTGATAGAGAAATTATATGCCTACGGGGTCAGGCTCATCGCCCTTCGTTGCGCCGGCTTCAACAACGTCGACGTAAAGGCGGCCTACAAAAAAATCCACGTGGTCCGCGTACCGGCCTACTCGCCCGAAGCAGTTGCCGAGCACGCCATGGCAATGCTTCTCACATCCGTCAGAAGGATCCACAAGGCATATAACCGCACGAGGGAATTTAACTTCAGCATCAACGGACTGGTGGGCTTCAACCTGCACGATAAGACCGTGGGCGTTGTGGGAATGGGAAAGATCGGAAAGGCCTTCGCACGGATCTGCCTGGGCTTCGGAATGAAGGTCATCGCCTACGACAAGTACCCGTCGGAGATCCCGGGAGTTGAGTTCATGTCGCAGGACGAGGTCCTCAAAAACAGCGACATCATCTCGCTCCACTGCCCGCTGACCGAGGACAATCACCATCTGATAAACAAGGATTCCATCGCCCGGATGAAGAAGGGCGTTGTGATCATCAACACTTCCCGCGGCGGTCTGATCGACGCGGAGGATCTGCTGGAAGGCATCAAATCGAGGCAGGTGGGCGCTGCGTGCCTGGATGTTTACGAAGAAGAGTCGGATCTGTTCTTCGATGACCGCTCCGGTCACATCCTTCAGGACGACATCCTGGCAAGGCTTCTCTCCATGCCCAATGTGATCCTCACATCCCATCAGGCTTTCCTCACAAGAGAGGCGCTTGAGGCCATCGCAGACACCACGCTGAAAAATATCAAAGGCTTCTTTGAAGGCGAGGACGTGCTTCCCAACGAAGTTTGCTACAAATGCGAAAAGGTTGCGGAATGCAAAGGCGCAGGCAGGAAAAAATGCTTCTAAAAAAACAAGCAGGCGGATCAAAGTGTCCGTCTGCTTTTTAAATACTTAAATGTTTCTTTTTCACCTTTTTCAGCCAGCATTTCCAAAAGGAAGACCAGCTTTTTTTCGGTATCCGGATGGATCTTCCAGAAGGATGTCTCCCACTGCTGATACTTTAAAGGTTCATCGGGCTTGTAGTCCTTGCCCAGATAAACCTTGGTCGCCGCCAGCCTGTCGCAGAACATTTCCTTAATGTATCTGTCGGGCATGGGCACAGGCGTAAGCTGCTTGGTCACAGGATCTGCGTCCATCCAATACTCGTAGTGATGCCTGTTTCTGCCCTTGTGGTGCATCCAGGCCAGGCTGTAGCCCATGTCCTTCCTCTCGTCCTTTATGGGCGAATGTTTTCCGGTCCAGTACTTTGCTCCGGGAATGAATTCCGTAGGTGAGTACTTTGAAAGATCGTGGAAAAGGCCCTGAAACCCAATACCTGCCTTAAAGCAGTACTTCATCACCAGATGTCTGTGTTTGGTTATAGTCCTGAAATGTCTGAAAGGATGCATTTTTTTCTCCGTCATTTATCATTCATGATGATATCAAAAACTTCTTCGGGTGAATCGGCAATAAACTTCGGTCCCAGCTTTTCAAGGGATTCCCGCGATCTGAAGCCCCAGGTTACGGAAATGCAGTCAAGACCGGAATTCACGGCAGTTTCAAAGTCTACATTTGAATCGCCGATGTAAACCGCGTCCTCTTTTTTTGCGCCCATCTTGTCCAGCGCCGCCCAAACCATGTCGGGCGCAGGCTTCTTGTTGACTCCGGCTCTCTCGCCCTCCGCATCATCGAAAAGTCCCGTAAAGAACACATCGCAAAGGTTTCTCATGGCCGCATCCGCCTTGTTGGACACACATGCCA
>JAILNG010000189.1 GCA_024691875.1 Lachnospiraceae bacterium
TACATCCGTAAAGATGTTCTGCCTTGAGTCACGTGAGACTATGCCAGCATCAAAGGAAGAGATCGAAGAGACTCTTGATGAAAACATTGAGATAAACAACGGCTGGGGACCTGTGGAAGTTCTTACCGACAAGGACGGAGCAGTTACGGGCATTACCTTTAAGCGCTGCCTTTCCACAATTGATGAGAACGGAAAGTTTAATCCCAAATATGATGAGAAGGAGACGATCACAGTTGATGCGAAGCGCATAGTTTTCGCTATCGGACAGAGTATCGTATGGAAGGATCTTTTAAAGGACACGGCTGTAACTTATTGGCACGGGAATTATCCCGTTGCGGACAAGCACACCTATCAGACCGCGGATCCCGACATCTTCGTGGGAGGAGACGTTTACACCGGACCCAAGTTTGTAATAGATGCCATTGCGGCAGGACATGAGGCAGCGGAATCCATCCACAGACATGTTCATTGGAATGCATCCATGACCATAGGCCGTGATAAGAGATACTTTGTAGAACTGGATAAGAACGATATCGTAATTGACGGTTACGACAGAGCCTCCCGTCAGGAAGCGGGTATGGTGGAAGGTGCGGATTACAAACATTCCTTCCGAGACCTGCACGAGACTTTGACTGAAGAACAGGTCAGGATAGAAACGAAGAGGTGCCTTTCCTGCGGTGCTTCCGTTGTGGATCCCAATCGCTGCATAGGCTGCGGACTCTGCACTACGAGATGTGAATTTGATGCTATCCATCTTTACAGAGATCATCCGGAATGCACCAATATGAGAAGAGCTGAAGATAAGGTGACGGGGCTCTTGGGTTACGCGATTAAAAGAGGAACAAGGATCGTCCTTCATTGCGGCACTAAGGAAGCACGTGAGATGCGTGCAAAGAGAAAGGCCTTCAACAAAGAAAGAAAGGCATGGGCAAAGGATAAGCCTCATACCGGAAATGCGGTTCCGCCCATTTATAAAGACTGATGCATGAATTGGGAATCGTCTTTTCGATCATAAAACAGGTGGAAAAGGTGGCAGTGGAAAACAATGTGACTTCGGTAAAGGAAGTGACACTTGAGATCGGTGAGGTGTCAGGGATCGTTCCGAAGTATATGACGGATTGCTGGCAATGGGCGGTAGACAACAGATCCGAACACATGAAAGATTGTCATCTGAGGATAATCCCCATAAAGGCAAGAACCTACTGCGAGGCCTGCGGAAATACTTATGACACCGTTACCTATGGAAAGACCTGCCCAAAGTGTCAATCCGGTGACACCTATCTTTTAACGGGTAACGAGACCTACATTAAAGACATAAAGGCCATTTAATGCAGTAAGAGAAATCATACTGTGTTATGAAGGCAGCTAAGCGGATCGCAAATGTCATTGATATCACAGCGATCACAAAAAAAGAAAACGGCGGCAGTCTGCAGGGACTGTCGCTTTTTTTAGGGAAGGTTAAAGGATTAAAGCCAATTGATTATGGAATTTATGGACATTACAGGGTATAATAAAAAAACAAATTATTAACCGTGATATCGGATGAAAGGATAAAATGAATACAGAGGATAAAAACGAAAAGATCGAAGACAAAAAAGATCTGGCAAAAGCCTTAAGGGACATTTCCGTGGAGCTTTACAATAATGAGAGAATGATCTCCAAAGCACTGGATGCCATCGGAAAAGCCTGTGAAATGGATCCCGACAGCAGCCTGTACCTGTTTGAAAGGGACTTTTTGCTGGAAGAAGCGGGAGCGGATCCCGTAGTCAGGCTTTCGCTTTTGGAAGAAAGAAAGGAACTGCTTTCGGAAAGAGACGATCTGGCACTGAATTACGCCCATGTTTTAAACCTGAACGGAAAGATCGATGAGGCAGCGGACATCCTTTTGGGAAGAGACTTTAAACTTGATAAAGAAGGGCAGATCAGGCTTTCGGAAGAGTACAGAAGAACTCTTTTGACTATGGCGATCAGGGAAGTTACGGAAGGAAACAGAGCCAGAGGCATAGTCATCGGAGAAATGTCCCTGACCTATCCGAAGAATCTGGGAATTGATCCGGAGATCGAACTCCCGGACAATATGGGATGGTACATGCTGGGCGAAATGCACAGAGAAGGCGGAGATGAAGATGCAGCCGATGTGGCCTACAAAAAGGCCGCAGAGGGAGAAACATTACCGAAGCTTTTATATTCGTCCACAGACATTCCATCGGATCACATCTATTGGCAGGCATTGGCCAAAGCACGTTTGGGACAAAAGAAGGAAGCGCTGGATCTCATGAGAAAACTCATGGATTTCGGAAACGAAAGCATGGAAAAGATTTCCGAGTTACAGGAAGTAAACGAAACTCAGGATAATAATCAAAGCTACAGAACCGATCTTAAAAAGAAAAACGAAGATTATTGCAAACGCCTGATCTCACTCGGTGTAAGAGGACTGGGAGAGGTCAACGGTTAAACAGGGGTAAACTTAATGGGGCTGAAGGGAGAAGTACATGATAATCAAAAGATACAGCACGATCGGTATACTTCTGGAAGTCGGTACGGACGAGGCGGTAAGGATCGCAGCTAAAAATCTGATGCATGATCTTGATGCGGCTATGGATGTGAGTACCACCGGACCCGATGAGGCTGATGCGGTCATAGAGATCAAGAAAGACGGAACACTTCCGAGAGAGGGCTTTTTGATAAAGTCCGGAGGCAACAGGCTCGTAATAAAGGGTGCGGACAGAAGAGGCATGATCTACGGCATATACACCGTTTCGGAGAAACTCGGTGTTTCACCCTGGTATTTTATGGCGGATGTCCCGATCCTAAAAAAAGAGGAACTGGTATTTGATGATGATCTTGAACTTTCCGATCATCCGATAGTGGAATACAGAGGCATATTCATAAATGATGAAGAGGAATTGGAAAAATGGGTTACTCTTCACATGGGAGAAAACACGATCGGAGTGAAGACATATGCCTTGATCTTTGAGCTCCTTTTGAGGCTTAAGATGAATTACATCTGGCCGGCCATGCACGTGAATTCCTTTAACATGAAGAGAGAAAACGGGGAACTGGCGGACAGGATGGGCATCGTGGTGGGGACCAGCCACTGCGACATGCTGATGAGGAGCAATAACCGCGAGTGGGTGCCCTGGCTTGAAAGAAAGGGCTACGTGGGCGCGGAGTACGATTTTTCGATACCCGGAAAGAATCGCGAGATCCTTACGGAGTACTGGGCGGAAAGCGTAGATCAGAACAGGAACTTTGAAGTGAGTTACACTCTCGGAATGCGCGGTATACATGACTCAGGCTTTGAAGTGAGGGAACTTTCGGGGCTTTCGGGCAAGGAGCTTTTGAACGCCAAGAAGGAACTTTTGCAAACGGTTATCGAAACTCAGGAAACGCTTATTTCCGAAAGGGTTCGAGGAAAAACGATGAAGCTTTTTGTACCTTATAAGGAGGTACTGGAGCTTTACGATAACGGACTTAAGGTGCCTGATGATGTAACGCTCGTCTGGGTGAATGACAATTACGGTTACGTTCGGCGCTATCCGAATTCGGACGAAAGAAAGAGAAGTGGCGGAAATGGGATCTACTACCACAATTCTTATTGGGCGCCTCCCGGAAATTCCTACATGTTTCTTGACACCATCCCACTTGCCCACACGGCAAACGAACTCAGAAAAGCCTTTAACGAAGGCATACAAAAGCTGTGGGTCACAAACTTCGGGACCATCAAGCCCTTTGAAGAGGAAATGAGTTTCTTTGCGGATCTGGCCTGGGAAACAGGGAAGAGTGATCCGAAAACAGACGATGTGGACAGGTGGCTGAGGCATTGGCTCAGAAAAACCTTCGGGCCTAATCTTGACAAGGCTTCCGCCGGCAGTATTGCCATGCTGCTGAATGATTTTGATCAGATCACGAATGTGAGAAAGGTGGAGCATCTTGACATTGACATTTTCCCGTTAAAGGGTTACGGAGATGAGGGAGCCCACAGATTACATTTCTATGAGAAGATCTTTAAAAAGGGAAACAAGATTTGGAAAAGCCTGCCCAAAGAACAGCAGGATGCTTTTTTTGAACTTGTTCTTATGAAGATACATGCGGCCTACTACTCCAATGCCATGTTTTACTACGCTGACAGGAGCAATCTCTGCATGAGGCAGGGAAAGCGTGCCGCTGCGCAAAAGTATACATTGCTTTCATTGAAGTTTGAAAGATTGAGAAAGCAGCTTCTGGTTTATTACAACACAAAACTTGCGGGAGGAAAATGGAGCGGTATCCTCACTCCCGAAGATTTTCCGCCGCCGAGAACAGCGTGCTTCCCTGCGTGCATGCCGCCTTTCGGCTATGATGAAAACAAGCTGATCGTAACGACCTGGAGCGGGGATGACAGGCTTGAGTTTAACGGATTAAGGACCAAGTGGATAGAGGTCGCAAATGCCGGAATGGGAGAGATCAATTTTGAGATCCTGGCTCCCGAGTGGCTTTCTTTGTCGTGCATGAAAGGAAAAGTTGCGGAAGAAAAGAGGATCCTCGTGGAAAACACTTCTTCAAAGGAGCAGACCGGAATCATTTCGGTCAGATGTGTTGAAACGGATGAAAAGTTCAGGATCCCTGTGGCAGTAAAGAAATGCGACAGACGGGAAGACGACGGACGCATCGTGATCGAAGCATCGGACTTTGATAAAGAAGAAGGAAGAGTTTCCGTTATCGCACGTCTGGGCAGAGATCACGGAAGTCTGGTCCAGCTGGATGATGAAACCGCAAAGGTGACTTACAGATTTGAGGTCTTTGAAGAAGGAGTCTGTGAAAGACTCGTGATCCATCGTTTCCCGACTCTGAATTCCGTCGGAAGGATCAGGGCAAGGATCACTGTTGACGGAAAAGAAAGTTTCCTGTACGAAGCGGAAGCGCGTGACGAACACATGGCAAACTGGAAGGACAATGTGCAGAACAATGCGGATGCGAGCGGTGCTGTTTCTTTTACATTAAAAAAAGGTGTGCACGAGATCGAAATTGCCGGAGTTGACAGCTACTTCTCTTTTTCGAGGCTGTTTCTTATAAAGGACGGAGGAAAGCGGTTTAACACCGGCTCACCGTGCTACGGAGAGGATCTTCCGCTTGAATTTGACACGGAAGAAATCGCGGAAGATCTCTACGGTAAGCTTGTGATCGAGCCTGACAGAGAAATCTTTACGACTTTGGAAAAGGTAAAGAATGCGAACACGGATTACGATGAGTACAGAGCCGGAGAGCCGCAGGTACCTTTGGCTGACTGGAGAAGGGAAAGCCTTAAAACGATAGCCGGGATCTTCAGATCTGCCCAAAAGCCGTTTGAGCTGGATATTGATGCGGCTGCAGCCATGGCGGGTTCAAACTTTGCCTTTGTAAAGGATGACGGGAAAAGGCTGACCTATTGCAATTCGACTTCTCACGGCGGTTGCGGACTTGCGATGTACGTTCGGAAGAAAAATCTTCATTTCGATCAGGACAGCGCACCTGTATTAAACTACATTTTCGAAACCATAGTGCCTGACAGATACACCCTCTGGCTGAAGCTCTTTATGTGGGGCACGGACACTTCCAAGTTTGAAGTGACCATTGACGGGCAGCATTTTGAAAGCAAGGATTTCTTAAAGCCCGATCTTTGGAGCTATTCATCCGAAAACACATGGAAATGGTACCCGGTCTGCGAAAAAGAACTTGCGCCCCGCAGGCATATGCTTTCTATACACATTTTAGATTCGAGATTAAGGATAGATCAAATACACATCGAGGCAGGAAGATTCATATGGAAAGACTGATTTACGAAAACCCTTTGTCATCGGAAAACGATGTAAAGGACTGGAGACTTGAGGGACAGGCGAAGGTGTCCTTCGATACCGGATGCATGAGGCTTGAAAATGCAATGTCTGCCGAAAACGGGCAAAAGGCCAATTACGTTTTCTGGTGCGACAGGGAATTCCCGGATGATATTATGATCACATGGAAGTTTAAGCCTGTGAGAGAGCCGGGACTTGCGATCATGTTTTTTGGGGCAAAGGGCATCAACGGAGAAGACATTTTTGACGAAAAGCTCCAAAAGAGGACGGGAGAGTACCCGCTTTATCATCACGGAGACATTAATGCCTTTCATGTTTCTTACTTCAGAAGAAAAGAACCTGATGAAAGGCAGTTCCACACATGCAATCTGAGAAAAAGCTACGGCTTTAATCTGGTGGCTCAGGGAGCGGATCCCATTCCGGATGTTCCGGATTGCGTTGATTTTTACAGGATGAAGATCGTGAAACGTACCACACGTGTGGAATTTTATGTGAACGATCTCATGAGCTTTGCGTACGATGATGATGAAAAGACTTACGGAAAAGCATTAAAAGAGGGCAAGATCGGCTTTCGCCAACTTGCCCCTATGATCGGAGAGTACTCCGATCTTAAAGTGTTTGCACTTGAAGACTGAATCATGCTCTGAACTCGATTATACGACTTTGTGCACCTTCGCTGCCGTCGGCAAATTTTGCCGCAACATAGACCTGATAAACGTCTGAAGCGGGGATGGTGAAAGGAAGTACAGCCGAGTTCTTTTTTTCTTCCGCAGTCACTGTCTTTAAAGGGAAGAACTGGAAATCCACAGAGCCTTTTCTGTAAACCGTATAGGATACGGCGCCCTCCACATCGTTCCAGATGAGAAGGAAGTTTGCGACTCCGTCCGCAATGTGAAGCTCCTGAAGAGCAAAACCTGCGGGTTTTGTGGAGTCTGCGGGAGCGGGATTTGCAACGGGAGCGGGCTTCTTTATCTTGAAATCAGTGGTTATTGCGGGTTTAAGAGGTGCAAGTTCCGGCCTGTCGGAATCCAGGATCGCCTGAGCAACAAGCTTTGCAAACATGGTCGCACCGTACTCCTGAAGGTGGGTGTTGTCGTGAACGCCGTCGGCGTAAGCGCCTTCGGGATAAGCACCTGCTGCGGCCCAAAGGTAGATGAGTTTTGACTCTTCACTGCCGATGGTATTCAGGTAATCAACCGTAAGGTTGCAAAGATCGATATAAGGTACATTTTCTTCTTCAGCGACTTTGACCATTGCATCTCTGTATTTTCCGAAGGAAGCAATGAAATTTCCCTCATGATCGTCGCAGTTTCTTCTGGCAATGGGGGTTACAAGGACAAGAGTAACTTTTCTTGCTCTGCAGGAATTAATGTACTTCTTAAGCCAGAAACCGAAATCATCCGTGGAAACAAAACGATTGGGACGAACGGCTGTAGCGTCGTTGTGACCCCACTGTATGAAGCAGAAATCTCCGGGAGCGGAAAGTGCCAGAAGTCGGTCCCACTTGCCTTCGTTAATAAAGGAACGGGAACTTCTTGCACCGATGGAACGGTTCTCTATGTTAAACATGGGTGTTTCGTAAATGTGATTCTGGGGGTAGCAAAGATCCGGTGACTGGATCTCCGGAGTGTCCTTACCGCCGTTAAAGAATCTGTAGAGAACCTGACCCCAGCCCGTCTGAGGGTAGTAGAATCTCTCATAGGACTGAACGGTTGAATCCGAAGCAAGGAAGACGGTGGGCTTTTCCTTGGGAGCCTTTAAGGGAAGCTCTTCATAGTTGATGTCCAGCAGTTCGAAGACAGACGGAACGGCTGATTCTTTTGTTTTTGCATCTGAAGATACGAAAAATTGAAGAAGCGTTTCTTCTTCCACCGAGCAAAGGGTGAAGCAGGCAGTTGCGGAAGAACCGGCAGGAACCTGTACACCGTTTAATTTTAAAATGTTGTTTGCAAAACAGCTCACCTTGATCTCGTTTTCGGAGGGATTTCCGAAGGTAACGGACCATTTACCGTCCTTGAGACCGGTCTTTTTGGTGAAACCGAGGGATTCCGCATAGTTGTAAACTCCAAAGCCTGAAACTTCGGTTTCTGTCCAGTTAAGGGAAGTGAGTTTCAGACCTTTATCTGTTTTTGAAAAAAACTCAGATGCAGCATTAAGATCAGCTTCCTTAATAACCGGCTTTCTTTCGGTATACACACCGTTGCTCCAGCCTGCTGCTTCATTGGGGTAGGTCACGAGAACGGGAGTGAGATTTTCGTAAAACATAGATTACACCTCGTTTAATTAGTCATTTTTGATTTAGCTCGGATTATAACATTTCACCAAATCAAAAAAAAGTCTAAAAGCTGTAATTAAGGAATTGACACTTTTTTGAAAAGATGATACTTTCCTGTAAGAAATATGAAAGGAACTGATCTCATGGCAACTACTCGATCAAACATCTTCGATCCGGAAGGACCTTTGTCTGTGAGTTTTAACACGGTCAAGGATCTGATAACCCTTAATCTGATCACTATAGTTTTTTGCCTTCCGGTTGTTACAATAGGAGCGTCTTTAACAGCAATGCATTATACGGCATTGAAAATGGTTCGCGATGAAGAAGGATACATTACGAAGACATTTTTTAAATCCTTTAAAGA
>JAILNG010000218.1 GCA_024691875.1 Lachnospiraceae bacterium
TGTTTCACGGCCAAACATTTCGATTGAGATGATAACTGTCTGCTTGTGTTCGTTGATCTGCTGAACAATACCGCTCTTGTTTTCCCAGTTACCCTCAAGGATCATTACTGTGTCGCCAACCTTGAAGTCAAGCTCGATCTCTGCGGGCTTTCCTCCCTGTGTTCTGTCAAGTCCTATGTTCTTAACCTCAGCGTCCGTAAGCGGAACAGGCTTGGAACCCGGACCTACAAAGCCGGTAACACCTCTTGTGTTTCTGACAACGTACCATGTTTCATCGTTCATGTCCATGTGAACAAGTACATAACCGGGGAACATCTTACGCTCAACCGTCTTCTTAACTCCGTCCTTAACCTCGATCGCCTTCTCTGTAGGAACGGCAACCTCAAGGATCTGATCCTCGAGTCCACGATTCTGAACGGTCATTTCAAGACTTGTCTTTACCTTATTTTCATACCCGGAATAGGTATGAGCAATGTACCACTTAGCGTCTGCCATAGTTACCTCCACATTACCGATTACGCGCCAATGTTCAAGATCAGGTCGAGAAGATTCTTAACGCCCAGATCAAGCAATGCAATAATCAGGCTCAAAATAATGGTGATGACAATAACAGCAGCAGTCTCTTTGACGACGGATTCTCTGTCGGGCCAAACAATCTTCTTGAACTCAGCCTTAAGACCTTTCCACCAGCGTCTGATGCGACCCTTTTCTTTAGTAGTTGCTTCTGCCATAGTTTTACCTTTCTGCCAAAAAGACGGCAATTATTTTGTTTCCTTGTGTAATGTGTGACGCTTGCAGAATCTGCAATACTTGTTAGTTTCCATCCTGTCCGGATGCTCTTTCTTGTCTTTTGTCATGTTGTAGTTGCGCTGCTTGCACTCTGTACATGCCAATGTGATTTTAACTCGCACGACTTCCACCTCCATATTTTCTAGTTTGTCGCTTTTTGTTGAAATAGCCTATTTTTTTCAACAAAAAAAAATCGCTTGCTTCCATAAGCCCGTAAATTCTATCACGGCTTTTCACAGAAGTCAAGCAATTTTTTCTGATGTACCGAAACACAATCCGAGATTCCGGTTTTCAAAAGTAAATGCGTGTTTTGAACATCAATAGATTTCTTATATATCGAACTTACTTGTGAGGTCTCTCAAATGATAAGCGTAGTTCTTAAGTTCCTCACTTGCTCCGGCACTGTCTTCGGAAGACTTTGCGGAAGCATCAACGATCTCTGCAATTGAACTTATTCCGATAGTGAACTCTTCAAGCGAATCCGTCTGATGCTCGGAAGCCTTTGTGATCTCTTCCATGAGCTTAACGATGTTCTTTGCACCTTCGGTTACTTCATTCAATGTATCGGCAGTTCTCTTAACGACTTCATTTCCCTTTGCAACCGCTGCCTTTGTGTTCGCTGCAAGGCTGTTCGTGTTTGCTACCGCCTTAACAGTGTCTGCTGCAAGAGCACCAACCTCATTTGCAACAACACCGAAGCCTCTGCCCGCTTCACCGGCTCTTGCGGCTTCAATGGAAGCGTTAAGCGAAAGCAGGTTCGTCTGATCGGCGATCTCTTCGATCGCCTGTGTTACGGAAACGATCTCATCGGTCTGAACGATGATCTGCTTCATTGCTTCGAGAAGCTCATTCATCTCTTCATTACACTTGGCAATGGAATCCATAACCTTGTCTGTGTCCTTTGCCGCCTGTGTGGCGCTCTGAGTGTTAAGGTTGGAGGTTGCCGTGATCTCTTCAACGTTTGCGGAAAGTTCCTCGATCGTGGCAACCTGGTCTCTCGCACCGTCTGAAAGCGATCCTGCAAGACTTGCCACATCTCCGGATTTATTTGCAACCATGTCTGCCGTATCATCGATACCTTTAAGAACCTCGCCGAGAGATTCGGAAATTCCGATAAGTGCAGTCTTTACGGTAGCAAATTCTCCGCGGAAATCATGCTTAAACTCAACTTTCATGTTTCCTTGAGCCATGTTGCCGAGGATCGCGGCGATCTCTTCGATGTAATCGCTGTAATTTGTCAGCAGTCCCAAGGTCTTTTCGATGTTTCCGGCCAAAGCACCGAATTCATCGTTCGTCTTCATCTCGGATGTAAATTCCACATCCATCTCTCCGTTTGCGATCCTTGCAACGATCTTGTTGGCATCATTGACTTCTTCGCTTAAGGACTTGGAAACTATTCCTACTATTATAATAGCAGCTATGCAGGCAAGAACAGTCGAAGCGATAACAGCCGCACAGCCGATGGTAGTGGTCAGAGCAGCTGTTTTCTCGGCTTCTTCCACAGCAAGATTAACTGCTTCGATTCCGTTTTGAAGAGCCAGCTCATGAAGCTTAAAAGTGCTGTTCAAAGACGTCTTTGCGATCTTGATCAACGCTTCATTCCCTTCCTTGGCGTAAGGGATGAGCATGTCCAACGTGGTGTCGAAAACACCGAGTCCATAGGTGTACCCTTCTTCGAAAACGTAATTGTACAAAGCGGAATCCGGATCGAACTTCACCTTGTTCTCTTCGATCCAGGCGATGTACTGCTCTCGCATTTCCTTCAGTTCGTTCTCTGCGTTGTGACGTGTAAGTACGTTGTCATTTGTAAGGTACATGTAGGCGTAGGCATATGCCTTGATGACATATCCTTCCGACGGCGAAATGTCAGCAACCAGATCCTTGTTTAAGGTTATGTTGTCGTAGTGTTTGCCTCCGATCTTAATACTTCTGATTACAATAGTTGTGATCGCAAATATGAGTGCTACGAACACAAGCACGCTTGCTGCAATTATCAAAAGCCTTTTCTTGATCGGAATGTTTTTGATCTTCTGCATTTTAGAACCCTCTCTTATCTTCCTGACTTAGTCTATCTAAGTATGTCCTTGAGGTACGAAACCCCTTCGACTTTTCCTTCGACTCCCAGATAATCCAAGATAGTTGCCCCTGTATCCGCAAAAGTGCTGCGTGTTCCCAGATTAACGTCCTTTTTAAGAGGATCGCCTATTCCCATCACTCCCACATACTCTCTGGAGTGGTCGGTGGAAGGTGTTCCGGGATCACATCCGTGATCTGCGGTAATGAAAAGAATATCATCGGGTCGTAACTTGGCTACGATTTCCGGAAGTTTTGAATCAAAATAGCTGATAGCCTTTGCGTAACCGGGCACGTCGTTTCTGTGTCCGTAGATCATGTCGGTATCAACAAGGTTAACGAAGCAAAGTCCGTCAAAATCCAGATCCATCCATTCAAGTGTCCTCTCGATACCGTCGGGATTGTTGATGGTACGGATCATCTTTGTAACCCCGCTGCCAGCAAAGATGTCATTGATCTTACCGATAGCAAGAACGTCCTTCCCTGCTTCGGAGATGTAATTAAGGATCGTCTTTCTGGGCGGAACAAGAGAAAAGTCATGTCTCCTGACTGTTCTCGTGTAGGGCCACTCTCCTTCAAAAGGTCTGGCGATAACACGTCCTACGCCGTATTTACCCGTGCAGAGCTCACGTGCTATCTCGCAGTATCTGTAGAGTTCCTCAACGGGAACAACCGCTTCGTGTGCAGCGATCTGGAAAACCGAGTCGGCGGAAGTGTAAACAATAAGCGCTCCTGTCTCACATGCTTCCTTACCATAGTCTTTAATAACTTCCGTTCCGGAATAAGGCTTGTTGCAAAGCACTTTGCGTCCGGTGCGCTTTGAGAACTCGTCCAAAAGCTCATCGGGAAAACCATCGGGGAAAGTGGGCATGGGTTCTTGTGAAATGAGTCCTGCCATTTCCCAGTGACCGGTGGTCGTGTCCTTACCCTTAGATGCTTCTGCCATTCTGGCCACGAAAGAAGGTTTCTTCGCAAGAGCTTTCACATCAAGATCTTTGGGAAGATTAACGCCCTTAAGATCATCTATGCCTTCAAGATTGAAAAGTCCGTATGCCTCCGCGTTCGGAAGGTAGTAATTGGGGTCTTTCGAGCAGCTTCTGATAGTGTTGCTGCCTTCATCTCCCCAGAGATAAGCATCGGGCATTTCACCGATACCCACGCTGTCCAGTACGATCATAAATACACGTTTTGCCATAAAAAAACCTGCCTTTCTTTTTCGGAATGAATTGTGTCCGAAAGTCACATTCAGCTGTTCTGACGTCTAACCTATTGAAAAACTCAAAAATGAGTGTTAAAATTACAAAGATAGATGTTTAACGCTTTACCGCATTGATAATACAATGGTACGTTTCAAATAAATCGGAGTTAACATTATGAAAAAAATATTAAATGGGGTCCGCGGTTTAATTCACAGATACCGCCATGCATGGACTCTCCTGTATGTACCGATTTACCTTTTATGGTTCATGCACTTAGAGTGTACCACATCCCCAAACCATATGCATATAATCAATTTCTCACTTGATGCAAAAATACCTTTCTGCGAGTACTTCATCATACCTTATTACATCTGGTTTGCATACATTTTCGCAGTAGGTGTCTACTTCTTTCTCACAAACCGAAGAGATTTTTACCGTTATTGCATCTTCCTTTTCACGGGAATGACCATCAGCCTCTTCGTTTGTCAGATCTGGCCAAACGGGATCAATCTTCGCCCCGATCTGAACACTCTGGGCAGGAGTAACATTTTCATCGAGATGGTGCGAGGTCTTTATGCTGTCGACACCCCCACAAATGTCTGCCCAAGCATACATGTTCTGAACTCCATCGGAGCAACGATAGCCATCCGAAAGAGCGATTCTCTTTCAAAAAAGATGTGGCTGCGCGTTTTAAGTGCTGTTCTCTGCGTTTCCATTTGCGCATCAACCGTTCTTTTGAAACAGCACTCCTGTTTTGACGGTATCTGCAGCATAGTCCTCAGCTTCGGGCTTTATATCCTGGCTTACAACCCCAAGTTTCTCAAGGTCGAAGCCGATGTTCGAAACGAAGAGATCTATATGCATGCTTAATTAAATTTGAATATCTTGTTGGCTACCACGTAGCCGGCTTTAACGATCTCCTGTCCCGCGCGGCTCCTTGTTTTGCAGGCCGTGCCCAGGAAAGTGGCACTGATACGATTGTAGAGGTGCCTGTTTTTTTGCTTCAGAAAATCCCAAAGCTCATTTTTCTTGTTCTCGCTCTCCTCGTCACCCAGTTTCATAAGGAAAACAGAGGATATGGTCATCATGATACCCAGGTACTTGGTCATGTAGATCCTGAGTCTCTTGTTCTTGATCTTTGTAAGATCGTACATCTCGATCATCAGTTTGTTCACTCTTAACTGCTGATCAATGCGTTTCATCATATTTGCTTCACTGACGGACTGATCGTCTCTTCCGATAAAGTAGCGGTAGAGATTCTCATCCAGGTAGTACATGGATTTAACATAAGGAAGCGGATAATAAACGTAAATGTTGTCGACGTAGAAGCAGTGCTCAGGGAGCTTCAGCCCGCATTCTCTCAGCATTTTTGTGCGGTAGATAACGGAATGCATGAGGATGTACTGACCTGTTTTAAAATGGCCCACCTCATCCCATGTGAAAATTCGATCCGTAGGGAATGCAGAACGGTAGTTGATCACTTTCTTTTTACTTTCTCCCACCTTTTCATATACGTAATTGCATATAAGCATATCCAACGCGGTTCCGTCAGTAACCATCTCGCGCAATACGGCAAGAGCCTTTAAATAAGCGCTTTCCTTAAACCAGTCATCAGAATCACAGACCTTAAAATAAAGTCCTTCTGCCACCTCAAGTCCCGCATTTACAGCGCTTCCGTGTCCTCCGTTCTCTTTGTGTATCACCTTTACACAGGTGGGATACTTCTCTGCGTAAGAAAGACCGATTTTATATGTATCATCGGATGAACCGTCATCCACTATCAAAACTTCAACATCTTCGCCGCCGGCAAGTGCAGACTCAATGGCATGAGCCATATATGCCGCGGAATTATAGCAAGGAATTGCAATTGACAATAGTTTCATAACTCAACCTCTCAATAACTTAATTACCGTATTTTGAATAAAAATCGTATCAGTTTATTTTATCACTCTACGGATTTCTTATCAAGTCTTATTCTGCAAAGCAGATCCCGCCCCGTTAAAACTTTATGTTTATCACCTTGTGGGAATGTGATATACTGAAAGCCGGATTCATCTCACAGGCTTTCTCCGGAGAAGATGGGAGTGTGAACCGTAACCCTGATTACATTTTACTCCAAAGGTTCAATATGAAATATTTTATTAAGATAGTATACTTTATAATATTGTTTGTGGCAGCTTTGTTCTTTTTCGGCAGCAGAATGACCGAAACCATGTCTGATGAGCAGGTTGAAGTTACCGATCCCGAGGGATGCAAACTTCCCATTGTTTCTCTTGAGAGTGACGGTGTGACCGTCAACAAGCTCTACGGTTACACTGCAGAGCTTGACCCTCTTTCTGTCCGTGAGAGCTTTATTTCTCTTGAAGAAGACAAGGCCATAAAGCTCGTGATAAATGAACGGGAGTCCGATGTCAGGAAACTCCTCTACAACGTCTACGACACCGCGACGGGAGAAAATGTAGCAGAAGGTCAGATCAGCGCCTTTGATTACACTGATACCGGAAAGAACACAAGGCTTAAGCTGGAATGCGAGATAGTTCCCTCGCGCGAATACGTGACTGAAGTGATCCTCATCACTTCCGAAAGCCGAAGGATCTACTACTATTACCGTTTCAAACAATACGATGAGGCTTTCTTTAACGAGAAAGTCGACTTCGTTTTAAGTTTCTCCGAAGCCTGCAGAAAGAAAAATCTTGAATTTGTCATCCCCTATCTTGAAAGTACTTATCGTGACGAAGGTACCACCTACTCCCATGTGGACATCTACGATTCCTACTACATGGTCTGCTGGGGCAACCTCGAACCAAAGCTCGTTTCAGATGTTACCATAACCATCACCGAGCTTTACAAGTACATAATGGTGGCAAAACTCACCTACTCCGTTGTAATGGAAACAGACTCGGGAACAGAGACTTACCTGGTAACGGAGAAATTCAGAGTAAACATCGGAAGTAATTACATCTTCCTTATGAACTACGAAAGAGATCTGGAAGCTTCTTTCGATCCGGCCCTTGCAAGTATCGCCATGGATCAGTTGAAACTGGGCATCTCTTCCTCAAGATCCGCAGACATCTTTTCCACTTCAGATAACAGTATGATGTGTTTTGTAAGAAATCACACTCTCTACTATTATAATGTAGCTGAGAACGAGATCATCACAGTCTTTTCAATGGATAAGGGCAGCAAGATGCCCTCCGATGTCTACGATCAGCACGAGATCAAGATCCTTCGAATGGACGAGAACGGCGATGTGGCCTTCATGGTCTACGGCTACTTTAACAACGGTGAATACGAAGGAAAAACCGGAATTTTACTTTACGATTATTACAGATCCGAAAACCGCATAAAGGAACTTATCTACATTCCCATTTCAGAAACCTTCCAGCATATGCGTGCTGAAATGGGCGGTTTTGCCTACCTTAACACATCGGACATATTTTACTTTACCGCATATGAAACTCTCTATTCCTACAACTTAACCACAGGAAGCCTCCTGACCTTGTCCGAAGCTCCCATCGTTTCATCCGTCTTCTGCCGGGATGAGTCCTACTATGCATGGCAGGAAGATGCAAATCCGTCGGAGATCTTTATCCTTTTCCCCGAAAAGGATTACATAAAACCGATCAGAAACGAAGAATTCGACGTGATCCTGCTTTTTGATTCCATCGGAAACAACATGATCTGCGGTCTTGGACACACTTCGGACATCGCCCGCTACTCCGACGGAACCGTCTACTATCCGGTAACAAATCTTTGCATTATGAACAAGGAAGAGACGTTCCTTAAGAACTATGTTTCTGAAGATTCCTTTGTTACAGATGCCGAAGCGACCGAGACTTCCATTCATCTTACCCGCGTCAGAAAGAATGAAGAAGGCAACGGACTTGTCCCCGCTCCGGATGACTACATTTTGATCTATAACGAAAAAGATGCTGACAGTTTTTCCATAGATGTCCGTGTAACCAAGAAAATGATGGATGAGTACTACATTTCTCTTCCCTACGGTTACTATCTGAACGCGCTTCCTCAGACAGACAGTGCAAAGGTCACGGTGATCGGTTCCAGCACAACAGTCAGGATCGACGTTCTTGAAACAGATGAAGCGCAATATGAGATCTACTCCTACGGAGAGATCCTGGGAATCAGGAACAATCTGACCGAAGCCATCAAACTTGCTGACAGCATCGAAACCATCGGTGTAGTTACCGACAACGGCGGCTTCCCCATCTGGGAAAGGGGGGTAATGAACAAAAACGCCTCAGTCTCCAAAAAGACTGTCGAAACCGCAAAAGGCTACCTTGCAAACGGTTTCACCGATTCCCTTTCTCTTACGGGCGCAACACTTTCCGAGGTTTTGTACTACGTTTACAAGGATCTTCCTGTGTACGCAATGCCATCACCCGACAGAGTGATAATCATTACGGAGTACACGCCCTACTTCATTACTTACATTGACAGAGACACGGGGCTCGAAACTTCCGATCCGATCGAATTCCTCACGGAAGAATTGAAACTGAACGGAAATGTGTTCTGGGTTATCACAGACAGATGATCTAAAGCAAAAAAATAGTCGCTGTAGGCATTACGCCTACAGCGATCTTTTTATTTTTCCGAAAATCCCGATGCTTCGATTCGAATGAGAGCTTTACGAAGAGCAAGCTCTGCTCTTGCAACATTCACATTCTCGTCTCCGCTTCTGAGTCTGTCTTCCGCACGCTTCTTGGCGTTCTGCGCGCGTTCGATGTCGATCTCGTCAGGCCACTCAGCGGATTCTGCGAGAACAGTGATGCTGTCCGGCAGAATCTCGACAAAGCCGTTGTGGAGAGCTGCGATCTTCACGTTTCCGTCAAGATGTATCTTAAGCAGACCCGGAACAAGAATTGCAGTTAAAGGAATATGTGCTTTGTAAACACCGATCTCTCCTTCGGAGGTTCTGAGCTCCACGAAATCAGCATCACCTTCAAAAAATATCCTGTCGGGGCTGATCACGCGAAGTTTCAGGAGTTTACTGTCATCTGCCATGGCACTACCTCCTACTTCTGAGTTCTTGCGATAACATCATCTATGCTTCCCGCATTGAGGAAATAGCTTTCCGGAATGTCATCGTACTTTCCTTCGAGGATCTCGCTGAAACCTCTGATGGTTTCGGAGATGGGAACGTAACGTCCTTCAAGACCGGTAAACTGCTCTGCTACGTGGAAAGGCTGAGAGAGGAATCTCTGAACTCTTCTGGCACGTGCAACGAGGAGCTTGTCTTCTTCGGAAAGTTCGTCCATACCGAGGATGGCGATGATGTCCTGTAATTCCTTATAACGCTGCAAAATCTCCTGAACGCCGCGGGCAACACGGTAATGCTCTTCGCCTACGATTCTGGGATCAAGAATTCTTGATGTGGATTCAAGAGGATCAACCGCAGGGTAGATACCAAGTTCTACGATGGATCTTGAAAGAGCGGTTGTCGCATCAAGGTGGGCAAATGTTGTTGCGGGAGCGGGGTCCGTGTAGTCATCCGCAGGAACGTAAACTGCCTGAACGGATGTGATAGAACCGTTTCTTGTGGATGTGATCCTCTCCTGCAAAGCGCCCATTTCCGTCTGCAGTGTAGGCTGATAACCTACGGCTGAAGGCATACGGCCGAGAAGTGCGGACACTTCGGAACCAGCCTGAGTGAAACGGAAAATGTTATCAATGAAAAGAAGTACGTCTTTTCCGGACTGGTCACGGAAGTACTCGGCCATTGTAAGTCCCGTAAGACCCACTCTCATTCTTGCCCCGGGGGGCTCGTTCATCTGACCGAAGACCATCGTTGTCTTCTCCAGAACTCCGGATTCCTTCATTTCATAGTAAAGATCGTTTCCTTCTCTTGTACGCTCACCAACGCCTGTGAACACGGAGTAACCGTTGTGCTCTGTAGCGATGTTTGTGATGAGCTCCTGAATAAGTACTGTTTTACCTACACCTGCTCCACCGAAGAGACCGATCTTACCACCTTTTTGATAAGGGCAGAGAAGGTCAACGACCTTAATGCCTGTCTCAAGCATTTCTGCCTTTGTGGATTGTTCCTCAAATGCAGGTGCTTTTCTGTGGATGGGTAAGAACTGCACATTTTCGGGTGCGGGCTTCTCATCGATCGGCTCACCCAGTACGTTGAACATTCTTCCAAGGGTGTTCTCGCCAACGGGAACAGTGATGGGTGCTCCCGTAGCTTCAGCTTCCATGCCGCGAACAAGTCCGTCGGTAGGTCCCATGGCGATACATCTTACAGTATCGTCTCCGAGATGCTGTGCTACCTCTACCGTGAGAACCTTGCCGCCAAATTTGATCTTTACGGCTTCGTTGATCTCGGGAAGAGCTTCCTTGGGGAATTTTATATCAAGTACCGCACCGATGATCTGAGTGATTTTACCTGTTTTAGCCACTGCTTTCACTCCTTTACATGTAATATCGCGTAATTATTGATCTAACTGATTGCATTTGCACCGCCGACGATCTCCGTGATCTCCTGAGTGATCGCGCTCTGACGGGCACGATTGAACTTAAGTGTCAGGTCTGAGATCATCTCCGTTGCATTGTTGGTAGCAGAATCCATTGCCTGCATTCTTGCACCGTTTTCGCTGGCAAATGCCTGCATCAAACCACCATATATCATGGAATTGATATAGAGGGGGATTATCAATGACAAAGCCTCTTCCGCTTCAGGTTCATAATTCATGAACAGGAGCTTGTCAGCTTCACTTTCCTCTTCTTCTCTCTCCACCTTGGTTACCGGAAGAAGCTGAGAAAATACGGGAATGTGACTCACTGTGTTTTTGAAGTCTGTGTAGGCAAGATAGATCTCTCCGATCTTGCCGTCATTAAAGTCCTGAACAACCTTTCTTCCGATGACGATCGCATCATTAAAGATCGGTCCTCCCATGACCTCGGAGTAATCCTCCGCAATCTCGTAACCGCGTCTTGCAAGAGTGTCCTTTCCCTTTCTTCCGACTGCGTAGATCACACAGTCTTCTTTGGGAACACCCGAACTCATTACAAGCTTAACGATGTTGGAGTTGTATCCTCCGGCAAGTCCTCTGTTTGAAGAAATGACGATGATGCCCTTCTTCTTTGAGGGATCTCCTTTAAGGAAAGGATGATCGATGTTTCCGGATTTTGCAAGGATCTCAGACATTGCAGCAAACATATGCTTAAAGTACGGCTTTGTCTGCTCTGCCTTGGTCTTGGACTTCTGCAGCTTAACAGTGGAGACAAGCTTCATAGCCTTGGTAATCTGACCTGTGCTCTGAATGCTTTGTTTTCTTCTTTTAATGTCTCTCATCGAAGCCATTTACGTCACGCTCCCTATCTGAACTGAGCCTTGAATTCCGTGATAGCTTTCTTAAGAGCCGCATCGGTTTCGTCCGAAATAACCTTCTCGGTCTTAATCTTATCCGGGATTTCAGGGTATTTGGTGTCTATGAATTCAAACAATTCTCTCTCAAAATCCTGCACCTTTTCAACTGCAACATCGAGAAGATACTTGTTTACCGCTGCATAGATGATAATGATCTGCTTTTCAACGGGCATGGGCTTGTACTGAGGCTGTTTGAGCACCTGCTTAATGCGTGCACCCTGTTCCAGCTTTTCCTTGGTATCGGCATCCAAATCGGAACCGAACTGAGCGAAAGCTGCAAGTTCTCTGTACTGAGCAAGTTCGATACGGATGGGGCCCGAAATCTTCTTCATGGCCTTGATCTGCGCCGAACCACCTACTCTGGAAACCGAAAGTCCTGCGTTAACAGCGGGACGGAAGCCCGAGTTGAACATTTCAGTTTCAAGGTAGATCTGGCCGTCCGTAATGGAAATTACGTTTGTGGGAATGTAAGCGGATACGTCGCCAGCCTGTGTTTCGATGATGGGAAGTGCGGTAAGCGATCCGCCTCCGAATTCATCGGAAAGTCTTGCTGCTCTTTCGAGAAGTCTCGAATGCAGGTAGAAAACATCACCGGGGTAAGCTTCACGTCCGGGTGCTCTCTTAAGGAGAAGTGAGAGTGTACGGTAAGCTGCGGCATGTTTTGAAAGATC
Organism: Lachnospiraceae bacterium; assembly: GCA_024691875.1. GTDB lineage: Bacteria > Bacillota > Clostridia > Lachnospirales > Lachnospiraceae > RGIG3528. Next base: position 12,123 of record JAILNG010000218.1, read on the forward strand.
GTCGTAAACGACCAGAACATCCTGCCCCGCTTCCATCCATTCCTCACCGATCGCACATCCGGAGTAAGGAGCAATGTACTGCAAAGGTGCAAGCTCCGAAGCAGTAGCCGCAACCACTGTGGTGTAATCCATTGCTCCGTACTCTTCAAGAGTGGAAACAAGGGAAGCTACCGTGGAGGCCTTCTGTCCGATGGCTACGTATATACATTTTACATTCTGTCCCTTTTGGTTGATGATGGTATCGATAGCGATAGCCGTCTTACCTGTCTGACGGTCGCCGATGATCAGCTCTCTTTGTCCGCGTCCGATGGGGATCATGGAGTCGATGGCTTTGATACCTGTCTGGAGGGGTGTATCAACCGACTTTCTGGAAATAACACCGGATGCTACACGTTCTATCTGCCTGTGCTTTGTTGTTGCGATGGGTCCCTTGCCGTCAATGGGCTGTCCAAGGGCATTTACAACTCTTCCGAGCATAGCGTCGCCGACCGGAACTTCAACAACTCTGCCGGTTGTCTTTACCGTATCGCCTTCCGAGATGCTCTTCGAATCGCCGAGGAGTACCGCACCGACGTTATCCTCTTCAAGGTTAAGAACCATGCCGTAAACTTCACCGGGGAATTCAAGAAGTTCACCCTGCATGGCCTTTTCCAATCCGTGAATACGTGCGATACCGTCTGCGACCTGAATTACCGTACCCACATCGGAAACTTCGAGCTTGTCGGCATAATTCTTTATCTGCTCTTTTATAACCGAACTAATTTCTTCAGGTCTTAAATTCAAGGTTATGGCACCTTCCTTTCATTTGTTTGCATTAATTCAGGCTCACCTTACGGAGCTCGGACGTCATCTTTTCAATCTTCGATCTTACCGAAGAATCGACAACTCTGTCTCCGATACGGATGACCATTCCGCCGACAAGCTTTTCATCAACGGAATAATGTGTTTCAAGGCTCTTAAAACTTGTTGTCTTAAGCAGCTTTGCCTCAATCTTCTTTTTCTGGGCTTCACTGAGTCCTGTTGCGGAGGATACATAAACAACACCGATCTTTTTGTAATCGTAGACCTTCGCACGGAAATTATCGAATATGGCTCCGATCTCACCCGCTCTGTCCTTTTCGGTAACTACCCTCAGAAGTCCGACGATCTCATCGTCAACTCTTCCCTTAAGGGTCTTTTCCAAAGTAGAAAGCTTCTCTTCCACCATGATCTGTGGATGAGTGAGCAGATTAATGAAATCGGGATTTTCCGAGAAAAGCTTTTCAAGCATATCAATCTGCGCGTAAAGGTCGTCTATTTTGTTTTCTTCTGCAGCCAGTTCAAACAAAGCCTCTGCGTATGTATTTGATATTAGCTTTGCCATGTATTCTCACCCATTTCTTCAAGTGTATCATCGATGAGCTTAGCCTGTTCCTTTTCGTCAAGCTCCTTTGCAACAAACTTTCCTGCAATGGCGCTTGCCACATTGATCATCTCATGCTTAACTTCATCTTTGACTTTACTCTTTTCCAGTTCGATTTCACGCTCGGCGCGTTCACGGATCTTCTTTGCTTCCTCGTTTGCCTCGTCTACGATCTGATTCTCACGAGCGAGAGCTTTCTTTCTGCCCTCGGAAAGGATCTCGTCAACATCCTTGTCAGCGTTCTGAAGCTTTTTCTCATATTCGCTCTTTAAGGACATGGCCTTTGCCATATCGCTTTTGGCGGTCTCCATCTCGTTCTTGATCTTTTCCTTACGCTTGTTCAGCATGTTTCTTGCGGGATTCCACAATACATAGGAAAGGAAGAAGAAAAGAAAACCGACTGCGAGCATTTGTACTAATGCATCAAAGCCCAATTGAAAATCGAGTCCGAAAATTCTGTTGTCAACAGTACTTTCCAATATTGCTAAATGGTACATTTCGGCCTCCTTCAAAGTTTATTGTCAATCAAAGCTTTCCGATAAGCGGGTTAGCAAACATAAGGATGATCGCTGTTGCAAATCCGTAAAGACCTGTTGTCTCTGCTACGGCCTGTCCGAGAAGCATTGTTGACATGATATCGCCCTTTGCTCCGGGGTTACGTCCTACTGCGTTAGCACCAAGACCTGCTGCGATACCCTGACCAACACCGGGTCCGATACCGGGGATCATTGCCAGTCCGGCACCGATAGCTGAGCAAGCTAAAATTAATCCTCTGTCTGTAATATTACTCATAATTTGTTCCTCCTGATTGATATTCTTTTCAATATTCTTTTTTAGTTCTCATCTCCAAAGCACTGTGCCGTGAAGACCATGGTAAGCATAGCAAAAACATATGACTGGATTGCACCGGAGAATATGTCAAAGTATGCATGCAAGAAGCCGAATCCGGGCCAGATGAACAGCTTCAATAACTTCGGAAGCAATCCGTAAAGAAGCCCAAGCATTACGGTTCCGCTCATTACGTTACCAAAGAGACGCAAAGACATCGACATGGGTGTTGCGATTTCTCCGATAATGTTGATCGGCGTAAGTACGACAGGCTTGAAAAGTTTTGTGATGTGTCCCGCTTTTTCGTATTTGAAACCATTGTAGTGAATGATGCCAAATGTAATCAAAGCAAGACCCAAAGGCACGCCGTAGTCCGCCGTGGGAGCTCTGAGTCCGAACAGTCCGGAAAGGTTTGCAAAGATCAGATAAACAAACAATGTTCCGATATAGTTCGAGAATTTTGCTCCATGCTTTTCGCCCATATTGTTCCTTGTCAGACCGTCGATCAGTTCGACGATGGTCTCGACAATGTTAAGGAATGGGCCGGGTACCGTATCCTCGTCAATCTTTTTGATCTTCCTGTTGGCGATCAGTGCAAGAATGCATATGACTGCAAGAATGATCAGGATGTTGACGTGGGTCGTGGTGATCCAAGCCGTATGCCCGAATATATTAAGTTTAATGAGACCGTTGACACCCAGCTGAAGTTCTTCTTCTTCGGCTGCGGCCTTGGTCATCAGTTCACCTGCGATTCGGGTCGCGTTCCCTGCTAAAACCACTTTCTATTCCTCCTTCTTCACGAATTTAGAAACAAATTTATCGATCAACGGCTGAGTTAACGCCGCAATCTTCAATGCAAGAATTCCGATGATGACTCCAAGCATAGAGATGAATTCGGGAAGTAACGCCGATGCTATGAGCACCACCACCATTACTGCCATACGCAAAAGTGCGCCGAATTTTGTTTTTGCCCTTGCATGCTTTTTGTCGCAGATAACAGCTTTTTCAAGCACCGTGTACATGTGGATCACCATGAACACCGCAACCGCCATTCCTGCCAGGATTCCAAAGGCATATGCCATGCAGTTGAAGTCAAAGAACAGCCTCACCACTGCTCCGATCACCAGTGCCAGAAGGTCGTACAGTACAGTTCCCGAAACAAGATCGAACGCGGTTCTTTTGCCTTTATCGGAAACTATATTCATAAATCTTTCTTTCATTCCAAACCCCCGGTAAGTCTACGGCTGCTGCCCTTCACTCTTCTTTTTCTTATCCGCCTCCGCCTTAAGCCTTTGAATCTCACGATTCGCTTTTGCTTCGGTGGAATTATCGTTTTTTGTATAGCTTTTTACAAGAAGCCAGGCATTTCTGAATGCTGCTCCGATCCCGAGAACAAGGAAGATCGGCATAAACAGTATCGTATCCAGTAAAGAGTTCAGCCAGATAGCGATGACCACGCAAAGGAAGATGGGCACCATCATTGTAATCCCTATCTGCAGTATCATTGTAAGAGATTTTCCTATGGTGTTTTTCATAATGCCTCTTTCGTTTTTTTTAGGATCAAAAACCGTCCGTAGCTTACAATTCAAGCACATTACCATAATTCTAACACACTTTTTACTAAAAAGGTATAAAAACTTTGTTAAACAAGTCCGAAAACAGAGTGCTTTGCCCCCTTTCGTTTCACTTGCCCCAAACTTGTCAACGTGATATAATAGATTAAATATATTCGCATTAAAAAAGGATACGTGAAAGAGATATGAATGTAATTATTGTAGGGTGCGGACGCGTCGGTTACATCATCGCCGAACATCTGTCAAAAGAAAACCATGATGTCACACTGGTAGATTCAGATGAAAACAAGCTGCAGGCTCCCCTTGCAAACCTTGACGTACAGGCTGTTGTCGGAAACGGAACCACCTTTTCCGCGCTCAAGGAGGCAGGAGTCAAAAATGCAGACATTCTGATCGCAGTCACCAGTGAAGACGAGATGAACATGATCAGCTGCATGATCGCAAAGAAGGCAAATCCCAACTGTTCCACCATCGCCAGAGTGAGAAAGCCGGAGTACCTTCCCGAACGCAACTTTTTCAAAAATGCCATAGGAATGTCCATGGTCATAAACCCCGAGCTTGCGGCTGCCAAAGAGATCTACAGCCTTATCAGCATACCCAACGCTTTGGAAGTGGATGCTTTTGCAAACGGACGCATAGAGCTTCTTAAGGTCAAGGTTACCGAGGATTCCATATTGAACGGAATGAAAGTTGCCGATGTTTCAAAGAAATTCGACCGTAAAGTTCTTATATGCATTCTTGTTCATGAAGGAAATGTTTCAATCCCCAACGGAAGCACCGTACTTTCTTCCGGAGACATGATCTCCGTGATCCTTCCGAAGGCATACATTTCCACGTTTTACAACAGTGTAAGCAATTCTTCCTTAAAAACCATCAAAAACGTAATGATCGCAGGCGGAGGAACAACCGGCTACTACCTGGCAGAAATGTTGTCCGATGCGGGCATCAATGTAAAGATCATAGAATTTGACCGTGCAAGATGCGAAGCTCTCAGCTCCCAGCTTTCTTCAAGAGCCGAGGTCATCAACGGCGATGCCGAAAACCGTGACACTCTGCTTGAAAACGGTCTCGAAAACATGGATGCTTTTGTGGCCCTCACCACCGTTGACGAAGAAAACATTTTCCTTTCACTTTACGCAAACAAGGTGGCTCCCGAATGCAAGCAGATCACAAGAATACAGAAGCTTGAAAAGGATGAGATCATCGCATCTCTCCCTCTGGGAAGCATCGTGGTCCCCAGACAGCTTACCGCAGAATACATCCTTCAACACGTTCGCGCATCTATGGGACGCGACAGCGGTTCAAGCGTGGAAGCTCTTTACGAGCTTATGGACGGAAATGTTGAGGCTCTGGAGTTTTCAATCTCGGAAGAAAACGAGGTCCTCAATGTTCCTCTTGCCGATCTTAAGATCAAGCCTTCGATCCTTGTGGCTTCAATCGTACGCGGAAAGAAATTCATTACTCCTTCCGGAAGCGACATGATCCAGCTGAACGACACGGTGATAATCGTTACCACCGTAAAGGGACTGGATGATATTACAGATATACTTGACTGATTCGGGGTAAACTATGAATTCAAAAGGCGTTATTAGAATATTGGGCTTCGTCATCGGACTTGAAGGCATCTTTTTCCTTCTTCCCACATTGATCGGCCTGATCTACAAAGAATTTTTCGGAGCAGCCGTCTACTTTGCCACAGCACTTGTCTGTGTACTGGTTGCTTTTCTGATAATAAAGGTTTTTCTGAAAAAAGCCGACCGGTCAAAGGGCTTTTACGGCAAAGAAGGTTTCGTCGCCACGGCACTCAGCTGGATCGTAATGAGTTTGATCGGAGCAGTTCCTTTCAGGGTCACGGGTGACATTCCCAACTATCTGGATGCCGTTTACGAAACAGTTTCGGGCTTCACCACCACGGGAGCCAGCATCATTACAGATGTTGAGTCCATAATGCATTGTAATCTGTTTTTCAGAAGTTTCACCCACTGGTTGGGCGGAATGGGAGTTCTGGTCTTCATCCTGGCCATAATGCCCATGGCGGGAGGTTCTCCTCTTTCTCTCATGAAAGCGGAAAGTCCGGGTCCCACAGTCAGCAAACTCGTACCGAAGGCGCAAAAGACAGCCATGATCCTTTACGGACTGTACATCGCCCTCACATTAACGGAATTCCTTTTAATAGTTTTTGATCCTTCAATAAATGTTTTTGAAAGCATTTGTCACACTTTCGGAACAGCCGGAACGGGAGGTTTCGGAGTCAGGAACAACTCAGTGGCTTCTTTCTCTCCCTATGTGCAGGTAGTCACAACGATCTTCATGCTGCTCTTCGGCCTCAACTTCTCCTTCTACTATCTGCTCCTTCTGAAGCGTTTCAAGGAAGCTTTGAAGCTCAGTGAGATCAGATGGTACTTCGGGATCTACTTCGGAGCCGTTGCTCTCATGCTGATCGATCTGGTGATCAAAGGCTTCGGTTTCGGAAAGAATCTGATCGCAGTGTTCTTCTCCTGTGCATCTGTCATGACCACAACAGGTTACACCGTAGCAGACTTCGGTGAATGGCCCGTTTTCACTCACGTGATCTTCTTCACCCTGATGTTCATCGGCGGCTGCGCCGGATCTACGGGCGGCGGATTTAAAGTGGCCAGGATCATCCTTCTGATAAAACAGATAGGACGAGACGTAAGAAAGCAGATACATCCGAATCGTATTACCACCATAAAAAACGACGGTAAGGCAGTTTCGGAGGAAGTACTGGCTTCAATCAACAGATTATTCATCACCTATGTTTTTATCCTTGTAATCTCGACTTTGATCATTTCCCTTGACGGATTTGATTTTACCACCACTTTCGCCGCTGTAATGTCTACCTACAACAACATCGGCGTCGGACTGGGAGACATCTGTGTCGGAGACAGTTTTTCGATGTTTTCTCACACATCAAAGTTAGTAATGATACTAGACATGCTTTTCGGAAGACTTGAGATCATTCCCATGCTGCTTCTCTTCAGTCCCAGCACATGGAAAAAATAGATTTTGCAATTTTACGCTTAAACTATGTCATGCATTAAAAGGAGTCCGTTATGTCCGAAAAAATCCTGCTTTTTCGCCGCCGCTTCATACCTAATGAACTCACATTTTTAAAAGATGATGAGCTGATCGCCTACAACGATGAGAAGATCGTTACCAGGTGGAACTCATTGAAGCCGCGCCCCGACTTTTCGGGTGGTTTTTCGACTTACTACAGAAAAAAAGGTTTGAAGATCTCTAAGATCATAGACAACGATGGGAAATTCCTTCATTGGTACTGTGATATTGTCTTGGAGTGCGGCCCCGAAGCGTTGGATGTGGATCATGATTGTAAACTTCGTAACGGAGCCGATCAATTCATCCTTTCCGGAAACCGTTCCGGATTTGTTCCCATCGTCTACCAGGATCTTTTGATCGACATCATCGTAAATCCCAACGGACTCATCGAAGTTGCTGACATGGACGAACTTGCCGATGCACAAAAAGCGGGCCTCATCACGCCTGAAATGACGGACAAGGCCCTTCGCACCGCCGAAAGCTATCTTCATCTGCTTTACAGCAGATACGGCAGAATAGACTGTTCGGACGAAAGATTTGTTATTCCGAATTAATTCTCGATCATTGAAATTCTTCTCTTATGACACTCTTCATTCGAAAAAGGTGTGTCAAGGAATGTATCAACCACCTTGAGTGCATGGCCGGGTCCGATGATCCTTCCGCCCATCGCCAGAATGTTGGCGTCATTGTGAAGTCTTGTAGCTTCTGCGGAAAAGCAGTCATGGCAAAGAGCACAACGTATTCCCTTAAATTTATTTGCCGTAATGGAAATGCCGATGCCGGTTCCGCAGATCAGGATACCCTTCTCGCATTCTCCCTTTAACACAGACTCGGCAACAGCCTTTGCAAAAACCGGATAATCACAGGAAGCAGTCGAATCCGTTCCGAAATCCTTGTATTCAAGCCCTCTCTCTTTGAGGTGCTTTTTTACTTCCTGCATAAGTTCAAATCCACCGTGATCGCATCCTAATGCTATCATATCTTTTTCCTCACATTTCTTTTAAATTTCATCCGACACGCAGCATTGCCGCAAGTCGTCAAACTCTGATCGTATTGTAGCCCGCAGCTTTTCTCAGCCTGTTCATTATTGCCTGGGAAAGTCTGAGTTCATCAAAGCTTTCCGCAAAGATCACACTGATCTCATCACTGTCAAGCTGTCTCAAAACATCGAAAAGATGGGACGTAATGTCAAGTTCGTGTTTCCTTGAGCCAAGATCGTAAACATTTTCACACTTGTACCTGTCACGATTTTCATCCGAGCATATAACTGCTGTACGCACTCCTTTGCTCTCGCTCTCCGAAACACATCTGTTTATGTACTCCGCCACATTCCGGGGCTCTCCCTCCACGATGGTAATGTTTCCCTTTGGAGCGTAATGCCTGTATTTCATTCCGGGTGCTTTTGCAACAACATTCTTTTCGGGAGTTTTTGCAATAACCGCACGATCGTATTCCACTCCCGCGGTAACGGCATCAAAATCCTCTCTGGTGATGAAGCCGGGTCTTAAGATCAAAGGCTTCTCTCCGCTCAGATCGATGATCGACGATTCCAGTCCGATGTCGCAGGAGCCACCGTCGATTATCATGTCGATCTTTCCCGAAAGATCTTCGATCACATGTTCTGCCTTTGTGGGCGACGGTCTTCCGGAAGAATTTGCGGAAGGCGCTGCGATGAAGCACCGTGACTCACGGATCAGGTTTCTGGCTATCTCATCCGAAGGAAGACGGATGGCCACCGTATCAAGACCGCCTGTCGTTTCCTTAGGAACGATGTCTGCTTTGTTAAGGATCATGGTCATGGGCCCCGGCCAGAACTTCTCTGCCAGCTTCCATGCAGTTTCGGGGATGTTCACCGCCAGTTTTCTGATGTCATCTGCATCTGCGATGTGAATGATCAGCGGGTTATCCGAAGGACGTCCCTTTGCTGCATATATCTTCTTTGAAGCATTGGGATTCAAGCCGTCTCCGCCGAGTCCGTAAACGGTTTCCGTGGGAAAAGCCACCAACCCGCCATTTCTCAAGATCTCGCCCGCTTCGGCAAACTCCTCTTTTTTAATATTATTTCTGTCGATTTTTATTACTTTGGTTTCCAAAAGATCACCTTCGTTTGTTACTTAATGTATTGATCTATTATAGACCAAATGTCCGGGTTTTCAAGTCCCAGTCTCCAAGCCGCTACGCCGCCCAGTTCTCCGCTGACGGCATCCGCACATTTGTAGGAAATGGATGTAGAGTCCTCGCACCACATCTGATACTTCGCATTATTCTTTAAATACTCGATGTAATTCTGACATGTAACGGGATCCCACTCGGGTTTAAGATCGTTCTTTTTAATGAACTTTTCCATCGCCGTTATCGAGTAAACTTCGGATGTAACTCCGCTGTCTGTTGTTTTCCACAATCTTGTGTAGAAAGGCAGTCCCATTATTATCCTGGATCTGTCGCAGACCTTTGCGGTGTTTGTGATCGAATCTCTCACAAAACCTATGGAAGCCACAGAACCCGCTTCCTTGCTTGCGGCATAGTGCTCATCATAGGTCATCACCACGATGTAATCCGCAAATTCAGCCTGGCTTTCAATATCATAATGCGCAGTTATCGCAGTAGGTACCAGGTTATCTACAGAGAGCACCAATCCGGCGTTATGGCAGCGCACGGAAAGCTCTTTAATGAACTGAACAAAATGGACACCCGTCTGCACGGAAAGAGCTTCAAAGTCGATGTTAACACCGTCTGCTCCCACTGCAAGGGTTTCATCGATAATGTTTGAGATCAAAAGATCTCTTGCGGAATTTCTGGAAAGATTTTGATGAGGGCTCACAACACCGTCGGGGAAATCCACCAGTATCCAGACCTTAAAGCCGTCCGCATGAGCTCTTCCCACGTACTTCTGATCCGCGAAAGAATTTATATGCCCGTCATTGTCTGCAAGTGAGATCCATGTGGGGCTTAATACGTTCATCATTCCTTTTATGTTTCTTGTGCATTCGTCGTAGGTCAGATTTCCGCTTTTTGATGCTACGTACCACCATCCGAGTTTCACCTTTTCATCATAGAGCAAGTGATTTTCCTCAGGTTCCGTGAAGCTCGATGCCTGATACTCATGTTTGGAATTTCCGATGTGCTTTCTCTGCACGTATCCGAAAAGTCCGTCCGAAGTCATGATCTTGACAAAATCATTTTTGCCGTTTCCGTAGCCTCCGATGTAGTAAGCCTTTGTTCCGCTCTGAAGCGTCATCGTAACTCCCGAAGTCACTTCGGGGAAAAGATGGACGGGCGTCTCATCCTGCATCTCATAGTAAAGGAAATCATTCCATTCGTAATGAACGATCACTCTTTCGGGGTCCGTGTAGTACTCGTATCTCATATCGGAAAGACGCGCCAGAAAAGAGAGTTCCATGTAGTACACATCATTCTCGTTGATGTAGACCGGATCCTTTGTGTACATTCTTTCGTCGTTACTCATGTAGTACTTTTTATCCGGGGTGATCCTGATGATCTCCCTTGGAAGAACATAGGTGAGCGTCAGATCGGCCTCGTCCTCGTCATCGTAGAAGCCGTCGTTCAGCTTTTCTTTCACGAGGGCATATGGAATGTAGAGGCTTTCTCCCCTTTTTATGGCATTTTTCTCATAGATAACATTTTCCAGGATCAATAATGCTTCATCCTCCGGAACATTATAACTCACCGGAACACGTTCAAGATTTTCCTTCGGCTGCTTGTTTCCGAACATCAAAAGCAGTGCCACGGCCAAGATCACCAGCAGCACTGCACCTATTATAATCTTTATCTTTGTATGTTTACTCATTTGTCATCAGACGCCGATTTCGGCCTTCAATCCGAGAACGGCCTCATTTTCCTTTAAGATTGGTGTGATGACCCCGTCAATAAATTCCCTTGTCTGCATAGCGGCACAGCCTGTGTAACGGGAAGGATCCATGCACTTTGCAAGGCTTTCTTCCGTCATTCCGAAAGCAGGATCCTCGGCGATCAGATCAAGAAGATTGTTGTCTAAGCCGTTGACCTTGACGTTCTTACCGGCTTCCATGGAAAGCTGTCTGATCTTCTCATGAAGTTCCTGTCTGTCTCCGCCGTTCTTTACGGCATCCATCATAATGTTTTCCGTAGCCATGAAGGGAAGCTCGGAACGAAGATGCTTTTCAATAACCTTTTCGTAAACCACGAGACCATCCACTATATTTAAGTACAAATCGAGGATTCCGTCAATAGCCAAAAAACTTTCAGGTACTGAAAGCCTCTTGTTTGCCGAATCATCAAGGGTTCTCTCAAACCACTGTGTAGCGGAAGTGATGGCGGGATTCATGGTCTCCACCATTACGTATCTTGCAAGAGATGCCATACGTTCGCTTCTCATGGGGTTTCTCTTGTAAGCCATCGCGGAAGAACCGATCTGATTCTTTTCAAAAGGTTCTTCGATCTCTTTCATGTGCTGCAGAAGACGGATGTCGTTGGAAAACTTGTGTGCACTTGCGGCAATTCCGGCAAGGATGTTGCATACTCGTGTATCTGTCTTTCTGGAGTAGGTCTGACCTGAAACAGGGAAGCATTTTGCAAATCCCATCTTTTCTGCGATCTTCTTATCCAGAGTCTTAACCTTTTCATAGTCTCCTTCAAAAAGCTCAAGGAAACTTGCCTGGGTACCTGTGGTTCCCTTAGAGCCCAAAAGCATCATGGAATCGAGGACATGATCCAGGTCTTCCAGATCCAGCACCAGTTCCATCATCCAAAGAGTGGCTCTCTTACCGACGGTAGTGGGCTGAGCGGGCTGATAATGAGTGAAAGCAAGAGTGGGAAGGCTCTTGTACTTATCGGCAAACTTTGAAAGCTCATTCAAAACATTGATCAATTTCTTTCTGACCAGTTTAAGTCCCTCAGTCATTATGATAATGTCAGTATTATCTCCGACATAACAGCTTGTGGCACCGAGATGAATGATGGGCTTTGCCTTGGGGCACTGCACTCCGTAAGCATAAACATGGCTCATAACGTCATGTCTTACCTCTTTTTCTCTTGCCTCCGCAACTTCGTAATTAATGTTGTCCGCATTGGCTTTGAGCTCCGCGATCTGCTCATCCGTAATGTTGAGTCCCAGCTCTTTTTCACTTTCCGCAAGCGCGATCCATAACTTTCTCCATGTCCTGAACTTCATGTCGGGCGAGAAAATGTACTGCATTTCCTTACTTGCGTATCTTTCCGAAAGGGGTGATGTGTAAACGTCTTTTGCCATTTTAAAGTCCTCTTATATCCTCTGCGGGCGGCTCAACAGGATAGTTACCCGTAAAGCAGGCGTCGCAGTAATTGAATTTGTCGTCAACGAGTTCCGAAAGTCTGTGTGAATCAAGGAACACCAGCGAATCAGCTCCTATGATCTTTCTGATCTCCTCAATGGAATGCTTGTGAGCGATCAGCTGATCCGAACTGGGGATGTCCGTTCCGAAGTAGCAGGGGAACAGGAAAGGCGGTGCGGAGATCCTTACATGTACTTCCTTAGCTCCCGCATCCTTTAACATCTTTACGATCCTTGCGGAAGTGGTTCCTCGAACGATGGAATCGTCCACCATAACCACTCTCTTTCCCTGAACCGCATCCTTCATAACATTCAGTTTGATCCTGACGCCGGATTCCCTGGAAGACTGTTTGGGTTTAATAAATGTTCTTCCCACGTAGCTGTTTTTTACAAATGCCATTCCGTAAGGAATGCCCGATTCAAGTGCAAATCCCATTGCAGCCACATTTCCCGAATCCGGAACACCCGTTACCAGATCGGCATCCACCGGATCTGTCTGAGCAAGTATTCTGCCCGCCATGATCCTTGAATTATAAACCGAAACATCATCAATCTTGCTGTCCGGCCTTGCAAAATAAATATATTCAAAAATGCAATGCGCTGTTTTTTCAATTTTCTTGGGTTTTTCCGATGTCAACTGCCCCTCGGAATTGATCGTAACGATTTCCCCCGGCTCCACATCCCTTACATACTCCGCATCAACGCTGTCCAAAGCACAGCTTTCCGAAGCCAGAAACCATGTGTTTCCTCTCTTTCCGATGCAAAGAGGTCTGAATCCCCAGGGATCTCTTGCTCCGATCAGCTTTCTGGGGCTCATTATAACCAACGAAAAAGCGCCCTTAAGCTTTTCCATGGCATTTCTTACAGCACCTTCAACGGAAGGAGCGTTCAGTCTCTCACGTGCTATCAGGTAGGCGATGACTTCCGTATCGATGGTCGTCTGGAAGATGGCGCCCGTTCTTGCCAATTCTCTTCTGAGCTCCGGAGCGTTCACAAGATTTCCGTTGTGAGCCAGTCCCAAAGTTCCTTTAATGTAATTTATGACCAGGGGCTGTGTGTTTTCTCTCACACTTCCGCCCGCTGTGGAGTATCTTACGTGTCCGACTCCTATATTTCCCTTTAAGGAATTGATCTTTTCAGCAGTAAAAACCTCATTTACAAGTCCCATGTCCCTGACGCTTTTTACCAGATCGGCAGGTCCGTTGGTGTCGCTCACCGCAATGCCGCAGCTTTCCTGTCCTCTGTGCTGCAGTGCGGAAAGTCCGTAGTAAATGCTTGCGGAAACGTCTTTGCCATCAAGATCGTATGCGCCAAAGACACCGCATTCTTCGTGAAGTTCGTTAAAATCACAGGATGAAACCATTAATAAGAATCTCCTTCTTTATTTATGAAAGCACAAATTGCGGTAACAACCGCAATTCACGTGTTCTACGCTTGTTTTCATAATACCATCTCGCAACCTATCAGTAAAATTAGTTTAACTAATGCTACTGTTCACAAGTAGCGAAAAATCAGCCGTTTTCAAGGATTTCGCGGAGCTCTTCCGGTGAAAATTTGTAGGTCTTTTCGCAGAAATGGCAGTTCACTTCGATGTCCTTGCCATCCTTAATGATCTCTTCAAGATCCTTTCTGCCGATACCCGCAAGCACACGTGAGATCCTTTCTTTCGAGCAGTTACAATAGAATTCCGCAGTCGTTCTTTCAAGAACTTCGGGATTCATCCCCACCATAACGTACTCTATGATCTCTTCGGGTGTCATACCCTCGTCCAGCAGAGCCGAAATGTCCGTCACCTCAGTGAGTTTCTTTTCAAGCTGAGTGATCACCTCGTCCGAAGCATCGGGCATCACCTGAATGATAAATCCTCCCGCCTGTTTCACGGTGTTATCCTTGGACATAAGGACGCCCAGGCCCACAGCCGACGGCACCTGTTCCGAAGTTGCAAAGTAAACCGTAAGATCTTCCGCTATCTCTCCGGAGATCAGATTTGTCTGTCCGACGTAAGGCTCTTTAAGACCCGTGTCACGAATAACCTGTAAGAAGCCGTTTCCCACTGCTCCGCCCACATCCAGATGTCCGTTGGCTTTTGCATGCAGAAGCACATCTCCGTTTTCCACGTAACCCTTCACTCTTCCGAGGGCATCGGCAGTAACCGTGATCCCTCCGATGGGTCCGTCGCCCTTTACGATGAGCGTGAGAAGGTCGTCATCCCCCTTCATCATTCTTCCCATCATTGCCGCTCCGGTCATGAGTCTGCCCAAAGCTGCTGTTGCCACAGGGCTTGTGTTGTGAGCCTTTCTCGCTTCCTCCACCAGATTTTTGGTTGTAGCGGCGAAGAAGCGGATCTGTTCATCCGCTGCCGTACCTCTTATAATATAATCGTTATACATACAATTTTCCTTCCTGTCTCTTTTCCCTTGCTATATAATAAACTCTTTCACTGTCCGTTTTTGGACTTTCAAAGGTAAATGCATCAAAATCTGCCACGAACTCCAGCCCCGCTTTTTCGATCATCCGGATCACATCCTCCCGTGCATATGCTTTCTGGATGTGACTCTCATCTATTCTTTCGAAGATCCCGTCTTCGTCCGGTATCGGATCATATATCGTGATGTCATATCTGTTTTCTTTTGTCTTGGGATCAAATCTGTTCTCCCAGATCAGCGTACCGTCTTCTCTGTTATCCACTATAGTACGGTTTCCCATCTTGGTTCCGAACTCGTACTCTGTCTTCATGTCAAAGATAAACAGTCCCTGTGCTTCCAGATAATTGTTTGCCAGCTTAAAAGTCTTGACCATGTCCTCTTCCTTAAGAAGATAATTTATGCTGTCGCAAACGCAGACAAAGGCTTTTACGGTTCCGTAAAGCTCCATCTCACGCATGTCCTGGTTCAGATATAATATGCCTTGGTTTTCGTCCATGTGGTCGTACATGGCCACTTCCAGCATGTCTGAAGAACCGTCGATACCGATCATGTCGTAACCCGCTTTGGCAAGCCGTCTTGTAATACTTCCCGTTCCGCATCCCAATTCACAGACAAGGCCGTCATTCACGCCGTACTTTTTAAGAAGCGTTACGATGTACTCTGCCCATTTGTCGTAGGGAATGTTATCCATAAATTTTTCATAGCAGGCGGAAAAGCCCGTGTACATGTCCATAAAACTGTTCCTTTACTGATTTACCATATTTCTGAATTAATTGATATGGTCTTTTTTTGATCTTTTTGATACAATACGACAGGAAGAAATTTTTTTCAACCGGATTTTTTATCAAAAGGAGTATTATATGCTTTACGGAGCACTGGAAGCCGGCGGTACCAAAATGGTCACGGCCGTTATAAATGAAAAAGGTGAGATCCTCGAAAGAGCCTCATTTCCCACCGAAGAGCCCGCAAAAACAATGCCTGTCCTTATCGACTGGTTCAGGGCAAGAAAGCCCGACGCTTTGGGCATCGGAACATTCGGACCCGCAGATCTGAACGAAGTATCTCCCACTTACGGTTTCATCACATCCACTCCGAAATTGGCGTGGAGGAATTATAACATCCTCGGAGCATTTAAGGAAGCCCTTAATGTTCCCATCGGTTTTGACACAGACGTAAACGCCGCCGCCCTCGGAGAAGCAACCTTCGGCTGCATGCGCGGACTTTCGGACGGTATCTATATTACAATAGGAACCGGTGTGGGAGTCGGAGTTTTAACAAACGGCAAGCTCCTTCACGGAATGCTGCATCCGGAAGCAGGCCACATCTTGCTTTCTCTTGACCCAAGGGATAAATTTGAGGGTAACTGCCCTTACCATAAAACCTGTTTTGAAGGTCTGGCTGCCGGCCCCGCCATCGAGAAGAGATACGGACGCAAGGCCGTGGAACTTAAAGACATCCCTGAAGTTTGGGAATTGGAAGCAGGATACATCGCCCGTGCTCTGGTCAACTACATTATGATCCTGTCCCCCAAAAAGATCGTTCTTGGAGGCGGAGTGATGCATCAGAAGCAGCTTTTCCCTTTGATAAGAGAAAAAACGAAGTCACTTCTTAACGGCTACATTAACACCAAGGAAGTAAAAGATATCGAAAACTACATCGTTCCCGCAAGTCTGAATGACAATCAGGGCATTTTAGGCTGTGCAAAGCTTGCGGAACTTGCAATGCGACCTTAACCGGAAAATTAAGTCACGGGATTTCCCCGTGACTTAGTTTTTACATTTTATAATGAATGAAGATAATTTTCAACACTGGTCACCGCATTGGCACCGTCTGCAGCTGCTGTAACCACCTGTCTCAAAGCCTTGGTGCGGATGTCGCCCGCCGCAAAAACATTGGGGGCGGATGTCTTTCCTGTCTCATCTGCTATAATGTAGCCTTTTTCATCCAGCTTAACCGCATCTTTGTAAACCTCAGACTCGGGAAGCATTCCGACTGCTATGAAAACACCATCCACTGCCAGATCTTTTGTCTCGCCTGTCTTAACGTTCTTTACGCTGATGGCTTCTGTCTTGTTTTCTCCCTTGATCTCCGTGATAACCGAATCAAGTACAAACTCAATGTTGTGTGCTGCTTTTGCGGCTGTAACAATGGTCTTTGCTGCTCTGAACTCATCTCTTCTGTGGATCAGGTAGACCTTTTCGCAAAGTCGGCTTAAGAATAGGGCATCTTCCACTGCCACATCACCGCCTCCGTTAACCGCAGTTATCTTCTTCTTAAAGAATGCACCGTCACAGGTCGCACAATAGGAAACGCCTGCCCCTCTCAAACGATCCTCTCCCGGAACGCTTAAAGGTCTGTGCTTCGCACCTCCTGCGATGATCGCTGTCTTTGCTTCATAAACCTCTCCGCTTTCGAGCTTTACCGTAACCTTTTCGTCTGTTCTCGAGAATTCTACCACATTCCCTTCAACAAACTCTGCTCCCAGCGCATCCGCATGCTCTCTGAACTTCATGCCGAGGTCAAAACCTCCCATATGATAAAGTCCCGGATAATTGTCGATCTCTGTTGTATTAATGATCTGACCGCCGCTGATCGCTTCCTTTTCAATAACTATGCAATCAAGCTCGGCTCTTTTTGCGTATATGGCTGCTGTGAGTCCCGCAGGACCGCTTCCGATGATGATTAGATCTCTCATTTAGTTCTCCTTTCGTCGTTGAACTTAACTCAACACGGGTAACATTTTAAGCGTTTCGTAAACAAATATCATGACAACTCCCAATGCCAGAGTGACCATGAGCGGAATGGTAAGAAGTATGAGTGAACTGTCGCCTTCCATTTCATCAAGATCTGTAGTACTTTCTGAGGTGTAAGGCCCCTTGGACTCTTTTTCCACAGGAACGGAATCCTCTCCGAGAAAGATCACTCTGAATCGATCCCAGTTTCCGCTGTTTCTGGCGATGGCCTTGATCACAAGCCAGGCCAGTGTTCCGAAGATCACTGCAGAGGGCAGGTAATTCATTATGACTACGCCTATATTGACATCGATCTTTTCCGACTCTTCCATCATCTGTCTCATCCATTCCTGCCCCGTAAGTGACAGATCGCCGATGTTGTACTCTATCATCTCGATCATGGAAGTCATACCGAGTTCTTCATAGATCTTAACGCTGCTCTTCAGCACCTCATACAGTGCCGGCAATGCATAGATCGCACAGACAGGGATCACATTCGTAATGAAATGCACTATCATTGATGATACGATGGAACCCGAAGCCTCTATAAGGTAGATCATGATCATTCCCATTACAAAGGCATATGTAAACTGGTTCAGGTTTCCGTGAAACAGCCCAAACACAAGTGCTGACAGGATAACAGCTTTTCCGACTCCGGCTTTTTTGTAGTTCTGATACACCACTCCCCTGAAGAGTGTTTCTTCGATGATCGCAGGAAGAACAGCAACCAGAAGCACCGCAACAGGGAAAGGGATCTGTTCGGAAATGTCCAATATCATCTCACCGGTCTCATTGTTGGTAAAACAAAGCGAAACCGCATTTACAAAGTTTAATACAGGCCGGAGCAGAAAAGCCAACAGGATTGAAAGTGCAATGTTCGATACTTTCATCTTTTTGAGCCTTATCTCCTTTGTCACTCGGAGCCCCAGATATCTGAAAATGATAATGATCGGTAAAATCGTGAGTCCCTGACTCAAAAGAATGTTAACCACATAATTATCAACAAGCTTTGAAGCACCGGGCACATAACTTACGATCAATTGAACGACCGTCATCAACAAAAAAGTGACAAGAAGCGCAATGTTAATGTAATTGATTTTTTTCTGATCCGTAACTGTATTCAACGCAAACCACCTCATTATATTTATCAATAAAACACTATCATTGTAAGACAGGCTGTCATCTTTTTCAACAAAAATAAGTGTAAACTCACTCTGCAAAACTCCTGCTTGACAAACCAAAGGAGACATGTTATAACTCACTGACAAAAATACAAAAGAGGACGGACAAACTATGTTTTATTTAGGACGCATTCAAAATCTGCGTGTGGCAAAACTTGCCGAACACGGAGCATATCTTACATTCGAGGGTGTTGAAAACACTTCTTTCGGAGAACTTCCCGAAAACGAAACCATTGATTCCAAGAACATCCTGCTTCCCAAAAAAGAAGCCGCAGGATTAAAACAAAATGACATCGTATCAGTCTTTGTTTACAAAGATTCTTCCGACAGGCCCATTGCAACCGTCTCCACTCCCAAGCTTTTGATGGGTGAAGTAAAGCGTCTTACCGTAAAAGACGTGACACAGATCGGTGCTTTCCTTGATTGGGGACTGGTAAAAGATCTCTTCCTTCCTTTTAAGGAACAGACCTATCGAGTAAAAAAGGGAGACGAAGTTCTGGTTTCTCTGTATACAGATAAATCCGGAAGACTCTGCGGTACCATGAAAGTTTACAAAATGCTGGAATCCAAATCCCCTTACAAAAAGGATGACATCGTAAACGGACTCTGCTATGAGCTCATCGAGAACTTCGGCGCTTACATTGCAATTGATGACAAGTACTCCGCAATGATCCCCAAGCATCGTCTCTTCGAAAAAGTGCTTCCCGGAATGACTGTTTCCGCACATGTGGCAAAAGTCCTTGAAGACGGACGTCTTGAACTGGCTCTCCGCGAAAAAGCTTACATGGAGCTGGGTACCGACGGTGAAAAGATCTACGATCTTCTCTGTGCCGCAGGCGGATTTCTTCCCTATCATGACAAGACTTCTCCCGAGCTGATCCTTGCGAAGTTCGGACTGAGCAAAAACGCTTTCAAACGTGCGATCGGACACCTTCAGAAAGAAGGAAAGATCGTGATCTCCGACGAAGGAATTACAAGAGTTGAAATTTAAAGCAAAACAAAAGAAGCGGATCAAACCGCTTCTTTTTATTTCCTCACTCTGTTAAGGTACTTTCCGCCTTCTCTCTTCAGCCAGTCCCTTCTCTTTCTGTAATCCGGGATAACTTTCTCCACTTCGGCCCAAAAGATCTTTGAATGATTCATCTGTATCCTGTGTGCAAGTTCATGCACTATCACATAATCCAGGACCGATTCGGGCATCAGCATCAGAAGGCAATTGAAACTCAGGTTCCCCTTCATACTGCAGCTTCCCCAGATAGTTGACTGACGTCTGACGGAGATCGTCCCCCAGTTTACACCCATACACTCGGCATAGTAGGCCACTTTTTCCGGGATCACGGTTTTCGCTTTCCTTATCAGGTTTCTGATCTCCTCATCCGAAAAAGCAGGTTCGGCATTTTCTTTGTCTGCGATGATCTTTGCCAGATTCTTTTCGATCCATTCCCCATGCTTTTCCGCAAACTTGATTATTTCTTTTTCTGACATAAAACGAGGCGCTCTGGCAACTATCTCCCCGTCTCTTGTAATCTGTATGACTACGGTCTTTCTTTTGGACCGTATGATCCTCATTTGGTGTTCCATGCTTGTCCCCGACTGCCCTTTATTTTTAAAAGAGCCACGTATAAACGTGGCTCTGTAATTATCATGAGTCCAAGAATCTCATCTTGTTTCCGTCGGTTTGTTTCTTGGGTTCCGGCTTCTTGACCTCAGGTCTTCTGCTTGCATTTCCGAGCTGATTCATCATCTCTCGCTTACAGTTCTCACAATAACGACCTGTAAGGATCCTCTTGCCGCACTTCTCGCAGTTGATCGCAACATCAGAAGATTCCGAAAAAGCAAGACGCTCTTCTCTGATCCATTTTCTGATCTGAGCAGCGGTAACATCCATTGCGTCGCAAACTTCCTGAATTCCGCAGCCCGGATTTTCGTATACATATTTCTTTACATCTTCGAACTTTTCATCCAATTTCTTCAGGCAAGCCTGACAAAGCGGCGGTCCTCCAATGTAAGTAAACATCTTACCGCAATGTGCACAATTTTTCATCTCCATAAGTCATCACCCTTTCGTAAGTTTTTTCTGTGACCGCAAAAGATCAATCATCCGCAGTCCCCGCTGCAATGCAAATAAAATAGACTTTTTTAACTCCGGCTCTTTTCAAAGCCATTGCACAGGCATTTACCGTACTACCGGTGGTAAAGATGTCATCCGCGATCAACACCCTTTCGGGCATCTTTTCGTGCTCCTTGACCACATCAAAGACCCGGGCGAGATTCTGCGTTCTCTGCTGCCTGTTAAGCCTCTTCTGATCTCTTGTTTTTCCGACCTTACATAAAAGTCCTTTCACAGGAACATTTATATGCTTGGAAAGGCTTTCAGCAATAAGTTCCGATTGATTGAAGCCTCGGATCATTTCCTTACGTCTGTCCATGGGAACCGGAACAATTACTTCCGGCCTTGCGGCTTCAATGAAACTGCTGTGTCTTTCCGCAGCGGTTCTTCCGAAAAAATCGACAAATTCGCAGGTTCCTTCTTCTTTCACCCACTTGATTGCCTCTCCGATTCCGGAATGATAAGCAAAGGTGCATCTGCCCGCATCAAAGGCAAAAGCCTCAGATCTGCAGGATGAACAAAGCTCAGCGCTTTCATCCTTTATTTTTCTCCCGCACTTTAAGCAAAAAGGTGTCTCTATTAGTTTGATCTTCCTTTTGCACTCCTCATGTAAGAAACTGCCTTTCGGAACGACAGGTTTCTGACAAATCGGACAACATACGGGAAATAAATAATCAAGCATATACATCTGCCATCATTTTACTACATAAAGGCGATTTCTTCAAGGAAATAATAAAAACTTAACACTCTCCCTATCAGAAAAGAGCCTTGGGATAAAGTCCCTGTTCGTAGAGCTTTTGGAATGACTCCACAACAAAAGGCTTATCCTCTTTATAGGTAACTCCGAACCACTTGTCACGGCTCTTCAAAACGTCAACGGTAGCGATCTTGTCCGTTACCATCTTTCCGATGATCTCGGGAAGCAGATACTCTGCCTTGAGCTCATTTCCGCCGATGCCCTTAAGAAATTCGCCGAAGCCCTTGTTCAACTCATCAAGGAAAGCGGGAGTGCAGCCCCACATGTTCATCGAAACGGGTGCATCAAGAGCGATCTCGATGGGATTTCCGTCTCTGTCCTTAGCCTTTGCCACATTACCGTCCTTATATATTTCAAATCTTTCATGTACCGAAAGAAGCTTTCCGTCTGCTCCTACCTCACATGCTCCTCTGGTAACCTTACCGTTCTCGCTTAATGTGTTTCCGAGAACGAAGCCCACCATTGAGAAAGTCATGGGTCTGGCATTTACGTCCACCTCTGCCAGATAGTCATGCATTACTTTAAATGCTTCGCTTCCGTAATAGTCATCTGCGTTGATCACCGCAAATGGCTCTTTCACCTTACCGAGGCATGAAAGTACCGCATGTCCGGTGCCCCAGGGCTTGGTTCTTCCGTCAGGGATCTTAAAACCCTCGGGAACATTGTCCAGTTCCTGAAAAACGTACTCAACCTCTGCTTTTTCGGCGATCACGGGTTTAATGATCTTCTTAAATTCATCATAGAGATCTCTTCTTGTGATAAAAACAATCTTATCAAAGCCCGCCTTAAGGGCATCATAAATGGAGTACTCCATAATGATCTCTCCCGACGTTCCCACGTGTTCAAGTTGTTTGATCCCTCCGCCATAGCGGCTTCCCATTCCGGCCGCCATGATAACCAATGCTGTTTTGTTCATTTAACTACCTCTCTTCTATTATTGTACTTCGCGGATCGCTCTTTCGAGTCCGGAGTATCTTTTCTGTTCCATAGTGTTTCTTATCATCATTTTCACCGTGTCGGAACTTCCGATAATTGTAACACACTTTTTAGCCCTTGTCACCGCCGTATACAAAACATTGCGGTTAAAAAGCATAGGCGGTCCCGAAAGTAATGGCATGACCACCGCAGGGTACTCGCTGCCCTGGGATTTGTGTATCGTGATCGCGTAGGCAAGTGTCAGTTCATCATGCTGTGAAAATGAGTAATCCACAAGCCTTCCCTCTTCAAATTCAACAGTGATCCGTTCAGCCGGAAGATCTATGCTTCTTATAAGGCCGCAATCGCCGTTAAAAACGCCGGTTCCCGAATCCACGACTATGCCTCTTTTACTTTTTATTGTCCATTCGAGCTGGTAATCATTTTTGATCTGCATTACCTTATCGCCCTCGCGGAAAACCTTTCCGTTGTCAAAGACCTTTTCGACCTTTCCTCTTTCTCCGGGATTCAAAGTGTTCTGCAAAGTGAGATTCAGTCTTTCACAGCCCAGTTCGCCGGCTTTCATTGGGGTCAGCACCTGCACTTCAAAAGGCGAAACTCCCGCAAATTTCGAGATCTTTGTCTGAACCAGATAAATAATGCCTTCCACTATTTCATTTACGTCTCTTCTTTCCAAAAAGAAGAAATCGTTGTTTACTTTATTATCGAGGGAAATACCTTCTCCCTTATTTATCTTATGTGCATTTACAATGATCGAGCTCTCCGCTGCCTGGCGGAAGATCTTTTCCAGCTTTACGGTGTTAAATCTTTCCGACGCGATCATATCCTTAAGTACATTTCCGGGTCCGACGCTGGGAAGCTGATTTACGTCTCCCACAAAGATCACTCTTGTGCCCACGGTTATCGCTTTAAGAAGCGCATGGATCAGGGAAATGTCAACCATGGATACTTCATCCACGATCATTACATCCGTTTCCAGCGGATTTGTTTCATTCCTCGCAAAATCCAGAATTCCCGAAGTCACACTGTCATCAGGCTTCTTTTGAAGTTCAAGAAGTCGATGTATGGTCTTTGCCTCCTTCCCCGTAGTCTCCGACATTCGCTTTGCGGCACGTCCCGTGGGTGCAGCCAAAAGTACATCCATCCCTTCGCGTTCAAAAAATCTGATGATCGCGTTTATGGTAGTAGTCTTTCCTGTACCCGGTCCGCCCGTAAGAATGAACACACCGTTCTTAACGGCTTCCGTTACAGCTATCCTTTGAAGGTCATCAAGTTCAATGTCAAGGTCCTTGGTCACCCCCTGTATGCGTTCGTCGATCAGCTTTTCTTCAACATTAAACTTGCAGTTCAGATCACACAGCATTCTGGCAGTGTTAAGCTCCATATAGTAAAGAGACGCTATGTAGACATTTCTGGTCTCCTCTTCTTTTATAACGATCTTATGATCTGTAAACAGCTGTGTCAGCTGTCTCTTCATCTGAGCCTCTTCCGCGGGGATCATTTCTGCGGTTTTTTCGCAGAGTTCTGCCTCAGGCATATAGACATGGCCCGCTCCTGTGCTCTGAGAAAGGGTGTAAAACAAAGCCGCCCGCACTCTGAAATCGTCATCGGGAGAAAGTCCCGCACGCATAGCGATCTCATCCGCTGACTTAAAGCCAACCCCGGTAATATCCTCCGCAAGCCGGTAGGGATTATCCCTTATCACGGAATACATCTTTTCTCCGTAATATGAGTAGATCTTAACCGCCAGCGCATTTGAGATACCAAATTTCTGCAGATAGACCATGGCATTTCTCAGTTCGTGTTTTTTTGCAAATTGCTCTGCTATCCTGAGCGCACCTGCATCACTTATGCCTTTGACCTCCGCGAGCCTTTCCGGTTCTTCATCCATGATGCGGAATGTATCATCTCCGAACTTCTTTACGATCCTCTTTGCAAGCCCCGCTCCTATGCCCACAATGGCTCCGCTGGCAAGGTACCTTTCCATATCCTGAGCATCTGTGGGTTCAATGGCTGTAATACTTGAAACTCTGATCTGGTCTCCGTATTGGGGGTGAAAGACGCTTTCCCCTTCCACTTCCACGTACTCTCCTTCATCAAAAACAGCCATGACGCCTACGCAGCAAACTTCATCGCTTTCTGTTTCGACTGTCATGACTGTATAACCTGTTTCGTCGTTTCTGTATATGATTTTTGAAATATAGCCCTTAGTTGTCATTGTCCGTTATTCTTGATGGAATCGTAGAGCATTTCAGCTATGCCCAGATTACTGTTTTCAGAGATCAATTTTGCATATTGCGCATTAAGCTTGTCACTGAACATGCTGAGATAATCGCTGTTCTTCTCCTCCGAATTGTCGAGAAGAGTTTCTTTTGTGCTCTTTACAACCTGTTCAATCAAGTATTCCTCAAAGCTTTTGCATGCCGCCATGAGCTCCTCATCCGTGCTTTCCGAGGAAAGATTTGAGATCGTGGAGGAGAGCTTGTCAGCAGAAGTTTTCGAAGCTGTGCCTTGAAGATTTTGTGTATATAAGTAATCTGAACCGATGGAAATTGCCATTTACTTACTCCTTTCCCTTCTCAATCTGTTATCTGCGAAGGTTGTTTGCCTGCTGGAGCATTTCGTCGGACGCATTGATGATCTTGGAGTTCATTTCGTAAGCACGCTGTGCAACAATGAGGTTTACCATTTCATCAACAGTCTGAACGTTTGAAGCCTCAAGATAACCCGAATGAACCTTTGAAGTCTTTAATGCCTCATCTTCCGATTCAAGTCTTGCCTCTCCGGAGGCGTCGCTCTGTGCGAGCAGAGAGCCTGAAAGTTTCTCAAGGCCCGTAGGGTTGTTGAACTGAACGATACCGATCTGCATTTCGAGATCGGTAATGGTCTCGTCCACTTCTCTGTAGAAGAATTTTCCGTATTCGTCAATAAAGATGTTACCCGTACTGATGGCAGGGTCAAACTCAATAGCTTCTCCCGTTGTCGAAAGAATGGGATTTCCGTCATTGTCCGCAAGTCCCAGGTTTCCGTCTGCAGCAAGTGAAATGTTGAAATTTCCCGCACGTGTGTATGCCACATTGTCTTCTCCGGTTCTCACCATAAAGAAGCCGTCGCCCTCGATGCAAAAATCAAGTGCATTTCCTGTAGCAGTCATGTTTCCCTGAGTGTAACGTGATGTGACAGATGCTGTTCTGACACCCAGTCCCACCTGGCCGATCACAGGTTTGGGATTTCCCTCATTGTCTTCGGTCTTAGTCTGGAGTTTGGTATAAAGCAGGCTCTTGAATTCAACTGTTTCTTTTTTGTAGCCTGTGGTATTAACATTTGCAAGGTTGTTTGAAATAGTGTCAACGGCGTTCTGTTGAGCGATCATGCCCGATGCGCCTGTCCAAAGTGAACGTAACATAAATTTGCCTCTCTTTCATGCGCTAAAGAAAAATCTGCTTTAGCTTACACGACCTACGGAGTTAACCGCCTGATCCAGTGTGGAATCCATTGTCTGAACGACCTTCTGATTTGCCTCGTAAGCACGGGTGATCACTATCAGATTTGTCATCTGTCTGACAACGTTTACATTGGACTGTTCAAGGTATCCCTGCCTGATGAGTCCGGTAGCATTCTCAACCTCAGTGGCTCCGTCCACGGGTTCGTACATTGTATCCGCAAATTTTTTTAAGTACTTATAGTCTTCAAAGTCCGTAAGTACGATATTGTCTACAAATTCTCCGTCAGCATAGACAGCGCCGTTGTTGTCAATGGCGATGTTCGCCGAATCGGTGGGAACGATGACGTCTCCGCCCTCACCCTGGAGTCTGTTTCCGTCAGCGTCCATGATGATGCCTTCGGAATTGATGGTAAAATTACCGGCTCTGGTGTATCTCATGTGCTCAGCACCTGTGATGTCCACCACTCTGACTCTGAAAAAGCCGCTGCCGTCTATTGCAAGATCGTAGGTGTTTCCTGTCTGTCTGAGAGAGCCCTGTGCGTGATCGGTGTACTCTTCGCCGATCTTAACGCCCAATGTAACATTTCCCAGCTTCTCGTCTCTGTCGTAATTCTCCGACCTGTCTCTTACCTTGATCTTAAGCATATCGTCAAAGGACTGGGAAGTAACATATTCTGTTTTAAAGCCTGTGGTAGCAGCATTTGCAACGTTGTTGGCAATAACATCCAGTCGTTTCTGTTCATTTCTCAATCCTGTCCAGGCTGTGTAGAGTCCTCTGACCATTTAATACCTCTTTTCAAAAACTATCTCATTCTTTCAATTACTTCAACGTACTGACCGGTTCCGATAGCCACGCAAACTCTCGGGTTGTCCGCAGTAAGAGTTCTGATACCTGTCTTCTCTTCAATGAGTTCTTCAAGTCCCCAAAGCTGGCATCCGCCACCCGTGAGAACGATTCCGCTGTTTGCGATGTCTGCGGCGAGTTCCGGAGGAGTCTTTTCAAAAACTCTCTGTATCGCATCGACGATCTGTGATGTGGGTTCTCTGAGAGCCTCTTCCGTTTCCTCGGAAGTAACGGCGATCGTCTTGGGCAGTCCGCTGGCTGCGCCTCTTCCCTTTACATTAAGGGAAATGGATTCGGGTCTTCTGTAAGCCGATCCGATCTTTAACTTAATATCCTCGGCGGTTCTTTCACCGATAACAATGTTCTTGTTCTTTCTTAAGTATCTGCTGATGGCTTCATCAAAGTCATCACCCGCCACCTTAATGGATGCACTTACTACCGTTCCGCCGAGTGAGATAACGGCAATATCGGTCGTTCCACCACCGATGTCCACAACCATATTTCCGCAGGGCTTCGTAATGTCTATGCCTGCTCCGATGGCTGCAGCAATGGGCTCTTCAATGATGGCAACCGTCTTTGCACCGATGGTGTAGGCTGCATCCTCAACCGCACGCTTCTCAACTTCCGTAACACCGGAAGGAACACAGATGGAAACCCTGAGCTGACGTCCGAAAGTGTGCTTTCCGATAGCCTTTCCCACGAAATGCTTAAGCATTTTTTCAGTCACCGTGTAATCGGAGATTACTCCGTGACGAAGAGGACGAACGGCAACAATGTTACCGGGTGTACGTCCGATCATAAGTCGCGCATCTTCGCCGATCGCGCGGATCTTGTTAGTGTCTCTGTCAAATGCAACTACTGAGGGCTCTGTGAGTACTACTCCTTTACCCTTTATATAAACGAGAACTGTTGCTGTTCCCAAGTCGATACCGATGTCATAACCAAACATGTCTTAAGAAAACTCCTTTCGATAAAACCCAATAATAAACGGTTTCGAGCGCTAAAAAACACTCTCCCGTATAAAAAAGATTATATACATATTCCCATCATTTTTCAAATGTTTTTCTTGTCTTCGGTTATAAAAATCCCTATAGGTTTTTTCGGCAATTTTGTCTCAAAAAATAACCCCTCTCTTGTAATTATTTCTCTTTTCATTTAGAATAGGAAAAAAGGAGCAGGCATATGAATAACGAAATGACCGGAATCACCAATTCCATATCAAATCTTAGAGGCCTCCTGATCTCCAACAGGCTTTTGGCTGTCTTATGTGCCGTGAGTCAGATCTATCTGATCGTCATCGGTTATAAGATCTTCAGTCCTTTGTACATCCTCGTGACCGATCTTCTCCTCCCCATGATCCTTGAAGGTTTTATGAACAATGGTTCCGAGAATAAGCAAAACGAAGAGCTTCCTCTTCCATTACTCAGAAAGAAATACAATTTTTCTTTTAAAAGAGGTAAAGCCTTATCTTACGGTTTTCTGCTGAATGTGGTTCTCCTCATTGCATGGCATTACAACTTTGCCAAATACGAGGTTTCCCTTATGCGCAGTCTTCCTTCCGCAGTATTGTTCGCCTATGTTGCTACCAGAGTTGTGATCTGGATAGTCTATCTCCTTATCTTTAAATTTTTCCCTTCGAAATTAATGAAATAATGATCTTTACAAAAAACGGAACCCCCGCCACCTGCGGGAGCTCCATATTTTTTATGAAATGTATTTTTCAAAATCTGCCATAGGCATAGGCTTTGCGAAGTAATAGCCTTGGATCATATCGCAATTTGCTTCCTGAAGAAAGTTCTTTTGCGACTCCGTCTCTACACCCTCCGCAAGGACTGAGATCTGAAGGTCCTTTGCCAGCGAGATAACGTGAGAAATCACCTTCTTTTCTCTCTGATTGTCATCGCCGCAGTCATCCAGAAAGCCTTTATCCAGTTTCAAAACGTCTACCGGCATTTCACGCAGCAGATGCAGTGATGAGTAACCCGAACCGAAATCATCCATTGAAAGTCCGAAGCCTGCTTCCTTGATCAGATACATAATGTCAAGAAGCCTTTCCATTTCGTCGTAAACCGCACTTTCCGTCAATTCGATCTCCAGGTACTTGGGTTCTATATCATTTTCTTTGGTAACTCTGATCAGCTTTGCAACAAAATCGTCATCAGCCAAGTGGATACGTGAAAAGTTAACCGAAACAGGTACTATGTTCTTGCCTTCTTTTTTCCACCGATTCAATTGTTTGCAGACCTTATCGAAAACACAGAAATCGATATCCTTTACCAATCCGGTTTTTTCAGCCACGGGAATAAATACATTGGGAGAAAGCAATCCTCTTTCCCTGTGATTCCACCGCACCAGTGCCTCTGCTCCGATAACCTCCTCGTTGCTGATCCCGTACTTCGGCTGGAGGAAAACAACCAGTTCATCTTTTTCGACCGCATGGAGCAGATCTTCCTGCAATTCATGGCTTTCCAGTTCGCTGTTAAAATCAGCCTCATTGTAAAAAGCTATCTGATTTGATATTGACTTCTTAAGGCCCTTTCGTGCAACATTCGCACGGGCACGTATCCTGTTAATGTCACTCTCGTTTCCGATAAGGTAGACACCGCAGGTGAAAACGGCTCTCGGCCGACGTCCGTCATCCGAAGGAGGAAGCACACTTGCCG
>JAILNG010000002.1 GCA_024691875.1 Lachnospiraceae bacterium
ATTGCTCTTGTCGATACCGTATTCCGCTGCCTTCTTAACGATCTTCTCCGCAACCTTAAAGCGACCTTCCGCCGTTTCGGGAATTCCGCCTTCATCGAGTGTAAGTGCCACAAGGAAGCCTCCGTACTTTTTTACCAACGGGAAGATTGCTTCCATAACCTCCTGTTTTCCGTTAACGGAGTTCACCATAGCTTTTCCGTTGTACGCTCTGAGCGCAGCTTCCATAGCCGCCGGATCGCTGGTATCCAGCTGGAGCGGAAGCGCGGTGATTCCCTGCAACTCTCTCACTGTATCACAAAGTACAGCCTTTTCATCAATCTCCGGAAGTCCCACATTGACATCCAAAATGTCTGCCCCCGCTTCTTCCTGCTTAACGGCTTCACTCAAAATGTAGGACATATCTCCCGATCGGAGCGCTTCCTTAAGTTTCTTCTTACCTGTGGGATTGATCCTTTCACCGATCAATATCGGTCTGTTTCCGAACTCAACCACTGTGGAATAGGACGTCACTCTGCCCTTCTTTTGTTTCAAAACTTCCAAAGGCTTCATGTCTTTAGTTGCAAGTACCATCTGCTTAATATGCTCAGGTGTGGTTCCGCAGCAGCCTCCCAGAAGTCTTGCCCCCTCTTTCACCGCCTGCACCGCAAATGAAGCAAACTCCTCCGGTCCCACATCGTAGATCACACGATCTCCGTCCATCTTGGGCATGCCCGCATTCGGCATAAAGATCACGGGAATGTCCGCCCCTGCATATAATTCCGGGACGATCTCCAGCATCTTGTCAGGTCCAAGGGAACAATTGGAGCCCACAGCATCAACTCCCAATGCATTCATTATCGTTGTCATGACAATGGGTGAAGAACCCGTCATGGTTTTATGTGTTTCATCGTACACGTTACTTACGAAGATGGGCACATTACCGCATTCCTTGGCAGCAATGACCGCTGCCTTGCTTTCAAGGGAATCATTCATCGTTTCGATCAAAATGTATTCCGCACCGAATTCGATCCCTAAAGAGATCGTTTCCTTAAACAGAGAAACAGCTGTTTCGAATTCCAGATCTCCGAGAGGCTTTAAAAGCTTGCCCAGGGATCCCACATCAAGACCGACATAGAGATCCTTTTGCACCATCTCTCCCTTTGCCCGTCTTCTGGCTTCCATGGCACAGTCCATACCCGCTTCCACTATTTCTCTCAGTGAATAACGTCCGTCCTTACCGTCGTACTTCATTGAATTTGCACCGAAAGTATTGGCAGCAACACCGTTTGCACCTGCCTCAAAGTAAGACTGTCCAAGCTCAATGATGTCCTCCCTGTGGGTAATGTTCCAGGTCTCGGGAAGTTCTCCGGGCTTAATGCCTTTCTTTTGGAGCTGTGAACCTGTTGCTCCGTCAAAATAAAACAGTTCGGTTTTAATCTTCTCTCTTAAATCCATATACATGTCCTTAATAATTGTACTTTAATCCAACGTTGTGTTTTCTTTTATGCCGATTATGGCAGTGACCGACTTTGTGGGACTCATAAGAAGGGAATCGGTAAGCGAAACCCCTATCTTACGATTTGTATCCAGAACAGTGATCATGTCCTTTTGATATTCCAGCGGAAGATCCCCGTAGCCCGGAGAAAATCTGGATGTAAGCTTTCCGTATCTGCCTTCCATGTCCTTGCAGAAGGTGTCGCAGACGTTTTCTATCGCTTCTGTCCCCACAGCATCATAAATAAGCTGATCTACCGGCGATTTTACGGCAGCTCTCATCCTCTCTCTGTCAGCTTCCGCTCCGATGGTGGCAGCCATCAGCAGAACTTTTTTACAGCCCACCAGATGTCTTTTAAGATCTACAGATTCCACATCCGGAACATCGCTTTCCATAAAGCACACCTTACCGTCAAACACGGGCAGCAAAACCTTTAAGGCTTTATCGATCCTCTCGGGCATTCCTTCAATCGCCTGTCCGTTTCTTTGTCCCATATAGTAATTGACATTACGAAGGTTTAAATTTTCAACTTTATACTTTCTGATCTCGATCATATGCTGAATTATATATCCAAAATTCCCTTTAGATTGTTCTTGATCTCTTCTGCGATGTCTGCCTTGTTCATTGTATACAGATGAATGGCGGTAACACCGTTCGCGATCAGATCAACGATCTGTTCTGTGGCGTAAATGATACCTGCCTGTTTCATTGCCTCGGGATTAGATCCGAACTTGTCTACCATATACTTAAATTTAAGAGGTACCTGAGCGCCGGAAAGCTTCAAAGTTCTTTCCACCTGTTTTACATTTGTCACGGGCATGATACCGGCTACTATCGGTACATTGATCCCCGCATCTCTCACTTTGTAAAGAAAGTTCCAATAAATATTGTTGTCGAAGAACATCTGTGTTG
Source organism: Lachnospiraceae bacterium (assembly GCA_024691875.1). Classification (GTDB taxonomy): domain Bacteria; phylum Bacillota; class Clostridia; order Lachnospirales; family Lachnospiraceae; genus RGIG3528. The sequence goes on from JAILNG010000002.1 coordinate 2,387, forward strand.
TAAGGAATTCACATCCCGCATCCACTTTTTTCTTCATGTTCTCAATATCCTTTTTCTGACTTGAGGATTCCGGATGGCATTCGGGATAGCAAGCGCCTCCGATGCAAAAGCCGGGATCAAACTCCCTGATCTCCTTCACCAGTTCGGATGCATATCTGTAATCCCAGTTTTCCAGTGCCTCACTTCCTGCGGGCAGATCTCCTCTGAGTGCCAGAATGTTCTCTATACCTGCTGCTTTGATCGCCTCAAGCTGCTTCCTCACACCTTCCTTGGTGGATGAAATGCAGGAAAGATGAGCCAAAACAGGAATATTAAATTTGTTTTGCAGATCCTTCGCAATGGCCACTGTGTACTCACTTGTTCCACCGCCCGCTCCGTAAGTCACGCTCATGAAATCGGGCGAAAGCGCTCCCACCTTCTCTGCGGCATTTTTAATTGTTTCAAATTTGTCTGCTGTTTTGGGAGGGAAAACCTCAAAGGAAAAACTGATCTTTTCGGATCTGATCTTATCGATTACTCTCATGGACGTCGGCTCCTTTATTGCTGATAAACAGTTGTTGATTTTTGCCTATTTTACAACACATTTAATGAAATTAAAAGGGGCTATCCAAAAATACTTTGGCAATGTGATGTAATAAAAAGTCCAACAAAAGTCTGATTTTATTATAAATAAATTAAATCAGTCCTCAAAACCTTGTTTTGTGTAGCTAAATAGAGTAAAATTCATATAATATTAACACAATATTCCGCTATCGATCAACAACGGGATAGGTAGAAAGGAAAATCGAAAAATGAGTCACTTTCAAACACTTGTTACCACTAATGACAACTGCATTGCTTGCCACCATTGCATATCTGTATGCCCGTCATTGTTAGCAAACAGAGTTGTTAAAAGAGACGATGACACTCAGGTGATCGAGATCAATCCCGATTACTGTGTAGGATGCGGTTCCTGCATCGACGCATGTAATCATGATGCACGTTCTTATGAGGATGACACTCAGGAGCTCTTGCAGGATCTTCGAAGAGGAGATAATATTTCTCTCCTTATAGCGCCTGCTTTTTTTGCCAATTATCCGAATGATGCGGGTCGCATCCTCGGCGGGCTAAAAAATCTCGGCATCAAGAGACTTGTAAGTGTGGGCTTTGGCGCTGACATCACCACCTGGGCCTATATCAAATATATTACCGAAAACAATTTCATGGGCGGCATTTCCCAGCCCTGTCCCGCAATTGTTGACTACATCGAAAAGTACCTTCCTCAGCTTCTTCCAAAACTGATGCCCGTACACTCCCCCACTCTTTGTGCGGCTGTTTACTTAAAGAAATACGAGCATTGCACGGACAAGCTGGCTTTCTTAAGTCCCTGCCTCGCAAAATCAAAGGAATTTAAAGCACCGGAGACTAACGGCCTTGTATCCTATAACGTAACCTACGATCATCTGGTTAAATATATGCGTGACAATCACTTGTACGGAAATGATGTGCAGGACGAGATCGAAGACGGAATGGGAGCCATCTACCCTATGCCCGGAGGACTCAAAGAAAATGTGTACTGGTTCCTGGGCGAGGACGTCCTCGTAAAACAGATCGAAGGCGAAAAGCACGCTTACCAGTATCTGAGAAGCTACGCAAAAAGAGTGGCTTCCGGTAAAGAACTTCCCGTTCTTGTGGATGCTTTAAACTGCTCTCGCGGCTGTCTCTACGGAACAGCTACAGAACCCGACATTGCTACCGGCGATGACACCTTCTTCGCTCTTCAGAAGATCAGAAAAGAAAAGATCGACAACGACAAGGATGCAGAAACCGGCAGATCGATGACACCCGCTCAAAGACTGGCTGCCCTGAACGAGCAATTTAAAGATCTCAGATTGGAAGATTTCATCAGAAAGTACTCTGACAAGTCCTCCTACGTACAGGAGCCCGAACCGTCGGAAAAGGAATACGACGAGATCTTTAACACCATGATGAAGACCGAAGAAGCAGATCGCCACATCGACTGCGGAGCCTGCGGTTACAATTCCTGCAGATCAATGGCAAGAGCCATTTACAACAATGCAAACATCAAAGAGAATTGCATCTGGTACAATGAGAAAAAGAGCATCGCAATTTCCAAGTATGTAAATAATGACTTCCTTAAGCTGAATACGTCGATTGAAAATCTCTCAAACAATAACCGTTCCACAGCTCTGGATACGGAAGAGATCACAAAGAACATCAGTGCGATCAACGAGTTTTGCGTTAATTTCGCCCATTCCTTCAATTCCATCATGAAGCTTCTGGATCAGCTTGAGAAAGACAATAAAAACATCACGGCGATTTCGGGACGCACCACTCTCCTGGCGCTGAACGCTTCCATAGAAGCGGCAAGAGCAGGCGATGCGGGACGCGGCTTTAACGTCGTAGCTCAGAACATCAAGGAACTGTCCTCCTCATCCGATAAAGCTGCCAAGAGCTCTCTTTCCAACAAGGAACAGATCACGGAAGCTGTCCTCAGCATGAATGAACAGGCTCAAAAACTTGAGTCCCTGATCTCGGAAGCCAATTCAAAGATTGAAACATTGGCTGCCAGAACCGAGGAAAACAGCGTCGTAACGGATATGGTCAATCAGCTTTGCGAAAGCATGCAAAAGAGTCTTTCGGAAATCGCAAAATAGCAATTGTTATATCGTATAAAAATGGGAGCATCATTAAAGATGCTCCCTGATTTTTTATTATTCTTCTTTCTGTTCCAGCTTTTCGGCCATTACTTTGGAAACTCTGTGTTCATCGGCATCAAGTACAGTTATCTTGTAACCGTTCCACTCGAAGCTCTCACCCTTTTCCGGGAAATGCTCAAGAGTCTCGATCGCCCATCCTCCGACAGTGTCCGAAACGCACTCCAGCGCTCCGTCATCAAGCTCAAGTTCTTCAAGAAAGCTGTCAATGGAAGTGTCTCCGTCAAATTCAAAACGTCCGTCGGGAGTTTCCACAACTTCATCTTCCACTTCATCGCTTTCGTCCCAAATGTCTCCCACTATCGATTCAAGAACGTCTTCCATCGATACGATGCCCAGCGTTCCGCCGTACTCGTCCGTTACAATTGCCAGATGCTGCTTTGCATGTCTGAACTCGTTCAAAACATTGGGAAGCTTCATGGTTTTGTAAACGTACTTGGGTGGCATTATAAGGCTTCTTATGTCGGGATTCTTGCCGTCAAGGCAAGCTCTCAGGTATCTGTTAAGTGAAAGCGTTCCGATTATGTTGTCTATGCTTCCCTCATAAACAGGTATTCTTGTGTATGTGGAGTTTGCAATTATCTCATCGATCGACTCTCTGTCATCTTCAATATCAATTGCAAGCATATCCACCCTTGCTGTCATTACTTCGTAAACAGGTGTATCGCTGAAATCAATGGCTGCCTGAACCAGCTCCGATGCATCTTCATCCAGAACTTTCTCTTCTTCTGCGGTTTCGATTATGTCTGTGAGTTCATCAATGGCAACATCGTCGTCATTCTTGATCTTATCTCCCTTAAAAGGAAGAGTGCAAAGCCTGACCAGTCCAACGACCGGAACAACAATAGGTTTAAGGATGATGTTCAGGTTTCTAATGATGTAGGCGTACTTAAGAGCCTTCTTATTTGCCTGCTTCTTTGAAGAGATCTTGGGGATCGTTTCACCAAATATGATGATAAGGATCGTAAGTACCAGCGTTGAGATCCAGGTAGGTGCGTCATCGGAACTTCCCATGGGGTAGGCAAGCCGGTAGATTGAGATCACAAGTACCGTACCGATGGATGAGCAGGCGATGTTCACGAGATTGTTTCCGATCAATATCGTGCTCAAAGTATCATCAAATTTTGCAACGATCTTAGCCGCCGCTTTCGCTCTTTTATTTCCATCCTCGGAAAGATTGTCAAGTCTCGTCCTGTTACAGGATGAGTAGCTCATTTCCGAACCGGAAAAGAAACCGGAAAGGATGATGCAGATAATGATCGCGATAATGTATATAACTATAAGGATAATATCGATCATTGTTCCTCACCTCCCTCTTCTTTTTCTTCCGAAGGAAGTATCGTAACCGTAAGAGAAGTGATCCTGTTGTGATCCATTTCAAAGACCTTGACTTCTACATCATGATATTTGAAAGCATCTCCCACCTTCGGTATCGTACCGAAGTTTTCGTAAGCCCATTCAGCAATGATCTTATTTTCAAGTTCTTCGTTTTCTTCCGGATCTTCATAATCCAGAAATTCAAAAACATCACCGACATGAACGTCATCGTCGCAAACGCATGAATTTTCCTCGAGGCGTCTGATGGGTTCCTCGACCACATCATCTTCATCCCAGATCTCACCGACAAGTTCCTCGAGAATGTCCTCAACCGTAACGATGCCTCTTGTACCGCCGTAGCTGTCGGTCACTATCGCCATGTTGATACATTCCTTGCTCATCTTGGCAAGAAGATCGTCTATCTTCATACTTGCGTGAACAAAATAGGGCGGATCAAGCAATTCCCTGAGTTCGATCTTTTCGCCGTCCTTAAGGTACTCCTTTATGTATTTCCTTATCTGCAGAATACCTATGATGTTGTCAACAGTTCCTTCATAAACCGGCAAACGGCTGTGGCGTACTTCTTTGATGGTTTTAATGATCTCTTCGGGTGTCGCAGCCACGTCGATCATGCAAACATCAACTCTTGATGTTATGATGGAATTGACCTGCACATTTCCGAAGGATAATGCAGAAGAAATAAGGTCTCCGTGATCTTCTTCAAGGGAACCGTTTTCGGTCATATCTTCAATTATATCGTAAAGTTCGTCTTCGGTAACTGAGATTTCAGGCTCTTCACGGGTAAACTTCCCCGCAAATTGTCCGATCTTAGATAAAAGAAGAGCCGCAGGCTTAAGTATCGCCATAAAAAGCAAAAGTGTAGGCGCCATAACAAGCGACAGTGTCTCGCTGTATTTCTTCGCAATACTCTTAGGGAGCATTTCACCTACGAAAAATACAACCAGTGTGCTGATCACAGTACTTATGGTAACCGCTCCGAGTCCCCAGATCCTTGTGACCTGGACTGTAACTATGCCCGCTGCTGAAAGATGTACTATATTGGTAAGGATTAAAATCGTAGTAATGGCGCGATCGAAATCGTCCAGAACTTTAATGACTTTCTTTGCGCGCTCGTCGCCTCTGTCGGCACGTGCACGTATTCTTGAGGCCTTTACGGAAGCCATGGCCGTCTCTGTAACAGCAAGAACCGCTGCTGCAAAAAGAAGTAAAATAACTATCACCCAAGGCAACAGATCTACATTGCTCTCGGGAACTACAGTATTCAGTAACAATCGACTGGCAGGATCTCCGTCCATTTGAAAAAAATCACACTCCTTAATCAAAAAATAAAATGTTAAGTGGAATTATATCAAAAAAAAATTGCAAAAGCAAGAGAATCACGAAGATTACCCTTTGTCATGCCGATATCAAAGGGTAATCCTTTCGGATCTCACTTACTTTTTACTTTGTATGAACATCGCATCACCGAAGGAAAAGAAACGGTATTTTTCCTTCACAGCCTCTTCATAGGCCGCAAGTACATGCTCTCTTCCGGCAAGTGCAGACACCAGCATAATGAGCGTTGACTCCGGCAGATGGAAATTTGTGATAAGACAATCCAGCGCCTTAAACTTGTATCCCGGATAAATGAAGATCTGTGTATCTCCCGAGCCTGCATGGACTGTTCCCTGCTCATCGGAAACACTTTCTATCGTTCTGCAGCTGGTGGTTCCCACGCAGATCAGTCTTCCTCCGGCAGCTTTTGCATCGTTTATCTTCTTCGCTTCTTCCGGAAGTACCTGATAGCTTTCCGTGTGCATATGATGATCAAGTATGTTTTCCTCTTTTACAGGGCGGAAAGTTCCCAATCCGACATGAAGCGTGACTCTGGCAATGATAATGCCCTCTTCTTCCAGTTCTTTAAGTAGCTTATCCGTAAAGTGAAGACCGGCCGTAGGTGCTGCAGCAGAACCTTCATGCTTTGCGTAAACCGTCTGGTAACGATTTTTGTCTTTAAGTTCATGAGTAATGTAGGGAGGCAGAGGCATCTGTCCGAGCTTATCCAGTATCTCCTCGAAGATACCGTCATAATGGAACTTCACCATTCTGTTTCCGTCTTCGAGACAGTCCACCACTTCTCCCTGAAGGAGTCCTTCTCCGAAGTCGATCTTTGCGCCTTTTCTCATCTTTTTTCCGGGCTTTACTATGGTTTCCCATACATCGTCCGCTCCTCTTTTAAGAAGCAGCACTTCGATCTTTGATCCGAACTGATTGCCGTCTCCTTTAGCATCTCCGGTCTTTGTTCCGATGAGACGTGCGGGGATGACTTTTGTATCATTGATAACCAGACAATCTCCGGGTTTAAGGTACTCCTTGATGTCCGTAAAATGTCTGTGTTCTATTGCTCCCGTTTCCTTATCCAAAACCAAAAGTCTGGATGAGGATCTGTCCTCCAAAGGATCCTGAGCGATCAATTCCTGAGGAAGATCAAAATAAAAATCCGATTTCTTTAGTGTTTCCGTCATAATTCTTTTAAACTTATCCTTTTATCTCTTATTTGGCTTTTAATGCATCAATAGCCTGAAATCACACATTCCAAAACATATGGTATCTTTGTTTTCAGCGCTTCGGTAACCGCTTCTGCAAAGTCCTCACGGTTCTTTACACGTTTGCCCTTTGCTCCCATAGCTTCAGCTACCTTGACAAAGTCCACTTTATCATTGAGATCCGTGCATGAATGGCGTCCTTCGCAGAATTCGTCCTGAAGCTCTTTTACAAGCCCAAGCGCATGATTGTTAAAGATAACTTCTATGATCGGAACATCGTAGCGGCTTGCGGTCGCAAGTTCATTCATGTTCATTCTGAAACAACCGTCTCCGGCAAAGTTAATGACAGTCTTGTCGGGATTTGCAAGCTTTGCTCCTATGGCGGCACCAAGACCGTATCCCATGGTTCCCAAGCCACCGGAAGTTAAAAGATTCCCGGCGCTCTTAAATTTCCACTCGGAAACCGTGGTCATTTGATGTTTTCCAACGTCAGTAACGATTATTGCATCGCCCTTTGTCTGTCTGTAAAGCTCTCTGACAATGAAAGTTCCCGTAAGTTCGGATCCGTCATCCTTCTTTTCGGCTTCAGGTCCGATCCAGAGCTTTCTTTCCTTTTCGTTTATCAAAGGAAGAAGTGCACTGAGCGCATCCTTGGCATCTCCGTTTAATGAAACCGTGCAGAGAATGTTTTTGTTGATCTCCGCAGGATCGATGTCAATATGGATGATCTTTGACTTGGGAGAAAAAGCCTTAAAGTATTCTGTGGCTCTGTCCGAAAATCTTACGCCCACAGCGATCAAAAGATCACATTCCTTAACGGCTTCTCTGGCACTTTCCGTTCCGTGGATCCCAAGCATACCGATATACTTTGGGTCCTCTCCCGAAAAGGCTCCTTTTCCCATCAAGGAATCACAGACAGGTGAATTTAAAATATCCGCCAGTCTTTTAAGTTCCTTTGAAGCGCCTGCCTTTACAGCACCTCCTCCTGCATAGATCAGAGGCTTTTTTGAAGCATTTATCAGTTTTGCCGCACTCTTCAGGTCTTTTTGAGCGAAGCGATTATACTCTCTTTCATTTGAATTATCAAGATTTTCAAATTCCCATTCTGCGGAAATCGCATCTGTTGTTATGTCCACAAGAACAGGGCCGGGCCTTCCGGATCTTGCGATCTGAAATGCTCTGCTGACGGTTTTTTCCAATTCCTTTACGTCTTTTACAATGAAATTGTGCTTTGTAACAGGCATAGTGATTCCGGCTATGTCCACTTCCTGAAACGAATCTTTACCCAAAAGTGAATTTGATACGTTCCCCGTGATAGCGACCATGGGAACGGAATCCATGTCCGCCGTTGCAATACCCGTAACAAGATTTGTTGCTCCCGGTCCGCTTGTTGCAAGACAAACCCCTACCTTACCCGTGCTTCTGGCGTATCCGTCCGCAGCATGGGCAGCCCCCTGCTCATGAGAAGTCAGAATGTGGCGGATCTCGGGATGCTTATAAAGCGCGTCATAAATGTCAAGCACCGAACTACCCGGATAACCGAACACGGTGTCGACACCTTCCTTTATTAAAGTTTTGATCAGGATTTCCGAACCTTTCATAAGCTTTCCCTTCTTTTTGTAAGTAAATAGGCATTATAACAGAAACGGAGAAAAAATCAACCTTTTCCAAAGAAGCTTTTTGAATTTATCTAAAAATTTAAACAATAGTTCTTCAATAAAAATGCAAAAAAGCGTTGACTTTTGGGTTTCACAGGTGTAATATATCACTCGTGTTCGAGAGACGCAAGTCCTTCAAAAAAACACAACATGCGCGAGTGGCTCAGTTGGTGGAGCGCGACCTTGCCAAGGTCGAGGCCGCGGGTTCGAGTCCCGTCTCGCGCTTTTTTCTATGGAATCGCAGAAACAAAGGGAAAACCGCCCGAAGCCTTGAATTATCAGGGTTTCCGAGCGGTCTTTTTTTGGCTCTTTTGAAACTGTCGAGTTCACTTGAACGCTTATTTTTCAAAAAAATTTGTCATTATTTGTCACGACATTTTTGCCA
>JAILNG010000021.1 GCA_024691875.1 Lachnospiraceae bacterium
AGACCCCTTGAAGACGACAAGGTTGATAGGTGAAAGGTGGAAGAGTGGTAACACTTGCAGCTGATTCATACTAATAGGTCGAGGGCTTAACCAAAGTGGTTCTTGAAAAGATTGGATTAATAAAGTATACAGTTTTGAAGGTACATTTATCAGGTCATGGATTTTATTCATGACCTGTTACCTTTATTCCTCGATAGCTCAATGGTAGAGCACTCGGCTGTTAACCGAGGTGTTGTTGGTTCGAGCCCAATTCGGGGAGTACATTACAGACAGTTTCGATGACTGTCTGTTTTTTTGTTTATAGCAATTACCTTCTTTTTCCTCTTTATTCTTGCCTTTTTAATCCCCTTGTTTTATATTTATTTGTATATTCATGTTAATTCATTTGTGTATCACTGTATTAAGCTTTACCCGATAAATTACCTTTTTACCACTGTATAATAAATCCTCTACCGACAAGAAGTGAAGGCGTAGGTAGGGGATAGGGTATCTCAATGTTCGATCATAAAGATGTTACAGTTGAAAAGATTAAAGAATCCTGTCGTTCAGTTCTTCCCATTTCCGGGATCGTACTTGTTCTGACTTTATTTTTTGTACCATTAAGCAGCGGCTTGCTTCTTTCGTTCCTTCTCGGCTCGGTTTTGATCATTGTGGGAATGGCGCTTTTTAACATAGGAGCTGATGTATCCATGAGTCAGATCGGCGCAAACATCGGAGCGAAGATGACTCAATCAAGGAACATTTTCCTGATCTTGGGACTGAGCCTTCTCCTTGGCATTGCAATTACGGTTGCTGAGCCGGATCTGCAGGTTCTTGCGTCCAATGCTTCAAACATTGACAAGATGGCGCTGATCATTACAGTTTCTGTGGGTGTGGGCTTTTTCCTTATGCTCAGTATGCTCCGTATCTTCTTTGGAATCCCACTTAAGTATTTATTGTTTGTTTTCTATGGAGCTGTTTTTGTACTTGCATTTCTGACACGTCCTGATATGCTTTCGATCGCCTTTGACGCCGGAGGAGTAACGACCGGACCCATGACGGTTCCGTTCATCATGGCTTTGGGAGTCGGTGTAGCTGCGATCAGAAGCGACAAGAGGGCAAAAGCGGATTCCTTCGGCCTTGTTTCACTGTGCTCCATAGGCCCCATCCTTGCTGTTTTTGTTTTGAGCTTTTTCTATAAAGACAGTTCTTCCGAACCATTAAGCCTCTTGGAAGTTCAAAATTTCGATGTGACTGTATCTCTTGGCTTTGGCTATCTTAAGGCTTTTCCCGAATATATGGCTGAAGTGGCCTTGGCTCTTCTTCCGATATTTTGTTTTTTCATGCTGTTTCAGATCGTTTCTTTGAGATTAAAAAAGAAGGCAATGGCGAAGATCCTGGTAGGCATCCTGTATACATATGCAGGGCTGGTCCTTTTTCTGACCGGCGTCAATGTGGGATTTTCATCGCTGGGTTTCTGTTTGGGAGAGGCGATCGGGAAATCTGCTGTTTCCTGGACTTCGGTTCCCTTCGCCATGATCATGGGTTGGTTTATTATAAACGCTGAGCCTGCAGTGCAGATCCTTAATAAGCAGGTCAATGAGATCAGTGCCGGCGCTATCAGTGAAAAAGTTATGGGGCGCACGCTTTCCATCGCTATAGCTGTTGCTATGGGGCTTGCACTGGTACGCGTGCTGACGGGGCTTCCGATACTGTATTTTGTATTGCCGGGCTACTTTATCGCGCTGATCCTTGCGATTTTTGTTTCACCCACTTTTACAGCCATCGCCTTTGATGCCGGTGGTGTGGCTTCGGGACCTTTGACTGCGACTTTTGCGCTCCCTTTTGCTATGGGTGTTTGCATCTCCACGGGCGGAAATGTGATGACCGATGCATTCGGGCTGGTTGCACTCGTTGCAATGATGCCTCTTATTACGGTGCAGATCATGGGCGCCATCGCTATGGTGAAAACGAAGCGAGAGGCGAAGATCACAGTACTTCCTGAGGCAGGCGGAAATGATGAGATCATTGAACTTTGGGAGGTGGAGTGATGGAACTTTACTATGTAATAAGCATATTGGATCGGAACCGCGCCGACAAGATGGTTGAGCTCCACAAGGAAGCCGGGATCACGGTTTGCCTCTCGAATCTGGCAAGGGGAACAGCCAAAAAATCCCATTTGGATCTTCATGAGCTGGAGGCTACGGAGAAAACGATAATCAATGCTGTGGCGTCGGGGCATGCAGTGAAGCAGCTGATGAAAAACGCCAAGAAGCAGCTTTACATCGACATCCCCGGTAATGGCATAATGCTTTCGATCCCCATGAAGAGTGTGGCGGGGCAGAAAACGTTGGAATTCATGACACAAGGTCAGAACGCAGGAGGGACGGTTCCCAAAATGAAATTTTCAAATGAATTGATCGTGATAATATTAAACGAAGGGCATGCGGACACAGTGATGGATGCTGCGAGAGAAGCGGGTGCGACCGGCGGAACGGTGCTTCATGCGAAGGGCACGGGCAGTGCAAACGCAGAGAAATTCTTTGGTGTGTCCATTGCGGAAGAAAAGGATCTGATCTATATCCTTGCGCCTTCCAAAAAGAAATCTGACATAATGAAGGCTGTGAATGAAAAGTGCGGCCTTGGCACTGACGCGGGGGCTGTCAGTTTCTCACTTCCTGTTTCCGATGTGGCAGGCATACGCCGCATCGACGACTGACCTTTTTGAACCCCGGGACGGGGTTAGAGGGCCATTTTTCGAAGTACAAGGAATTCATATGAAGATAAAAGTAACAATTTTTGCTATGGCGGCCATGGTACTGGCGACGAAGTGCAGCTATGACAAGACATATGCCATTCCTACGAACGGAACGGCCTACGGGCTCTGGTGAACGGCTGTGCCATATGCCGGGGATATGCGTCGGCTTATCAGCTGCTCTGCGAAGCGGCAGACCTTTCCTGTAGCATGGTGGAAGGAGATGCTGACGGTGTGGGGCACATGTGGAATCTTGTCACATTGAACGACGAGACCTATTATGTGGATGTGACATGGGCGGACGGGTACGGGATCACAGTGTTTTGAGTTTGTACTTTACAATTGACAAAAAAAGTGAGAGAATAATCCTACCTGTTTTACAGGAAATTGAATACATTAACATTTCACACAGTGTGTCTGTGTTTATGAAAAGCAGAATTGCGGGCTTTGAATGTCCGCGTTACATGTTAAAAACGTAAGCATTCAGGAGGTTTTATATGCTTATTTCAACAAAAGGCAGATACGCACTCAGGGTCATGCTGGAGATCGCTTCCGATACGTCCGGGGATTACGTTCCTCTGGCAGGCATAGCGGAGCACCAGGGCATTTCCATGAAGTATCTTGAAAGCATCATAGTGCTTCTGTCCAAGGAAGGGCTTCTGGACGGAAAGCGCGGGAAAAACGGCGGTTACAAGCTGTTCCGCGATCCTTCCGAGTATACGGTGCTGGAGATCCTTCGCCTTACGGAAGGCGGCCTTGCGCCGGTATCCTGTCTCGAGGGTGAGATCAATAACTGCGTGCGCGCCAAGTCCTGTCAGACACTGCCCATCTGGGAAGGTCTGAACAACATCATAAACAACTACCTTGGGAGCATCACTCTTAAGGACCTGCTGGAACAGAGCGGAAATTATGGTGACAACATCTGATGAAAGATTAAAAAAGCCTCATCCGAAGGATTACGGGTGAGGCTGATCTTTTATTTAAACTGTTTTGCAAACTGTGCAGCTGCAGCAACGTCATCTGCGTTGGGTCTTCCTTTATGGAACATCTTGAATTCACCTTTGTAATGGAATTCCTTTTCATCCATGGGGACGCCCACCTTGTCTGCTTCTGCCTTGATCTTCTTGTAGGTGGAATTGAGCATTGCGGCAGAACCGAAATTAACGATCTTTCCGACCTTATCTTTCTTGAGAGATCCGACAAAATCCCTTACTTCGGGATCAATGTTAAAAGCATAGTAGGAATTGCCGAGGAACAGGATGTCTACGGCATCATTTACGGGCTCGGTGATGGGCAGTGCCTCCACTCCGAGCTCTTTTGCGATAGCATCGGCAAGCTTCTTTGTGTTGCCGGTTTTTGTGTAGTATCTTACAGCATAGGTCATGTTTTTTCCTCCTTTTGACGGGTCAGGTGTTTGATCTGTCGCATCTCTTGTCATATTTTTCTGTATATCAGATTCCTTCCTCAATTGCAATCTATTTTTCCTTGCGAAATTCTTAAAAATTTTAAAAAACCTATTGACACGATAGGAATAACATGGTAATATGCCACCATACTAAAAACCTACCGACACGGTAGGGAAAAGGAGAAGCTTATGTCTTTCATATTCGGAAAGCTGTTGAGAGAAAACTTCAGATACGGAGTCATGCGACTTAACAGGGCGACATCACGATGTTAACAGCGCATCTGTCGTGGTGATCCATCGATGCGCAGTACAGACAACCAAAGAATTTCATTATGAAGCCGTAAAATACGGCCGATCACATCGAAGGAGATAAGAATATGAGCAATTATAAATTTGAAACATTACAGTTACATGTAGGCCAGGAACAGGCAGATCCCGCAACAGATTCCAGGGCGGTTCCCATTTACCAGACAACTTCCTACGTTTTCCACAATGCAAAGCATGCCGCAGACAGATTCGGACTTGCTGATGCAGGAAACATTTACGGCAGACTCACCAATTCGACTCAGGATGTTCTGGAAAAGAGGATAGCGGCTCTTGAAGGCGGTGTTGCGGCACTTGCACTTGCATCCGGCGCAGCAGCTATTACATACACCATTGAGGCACTTGCAACAAAGGGAGAGCACATCGTAGCACAGAAGACCATCTACGGCGGAAGCTACAATCTTCTGGCTCACACCCTTCCCAATTACGGAATTGAAACGACATTTGTTGACATTCATAATCTCAAAGAAGTCGAGGCAGCAGTTCAGAAGAACACCAAGGCAATATATGCAGAGACCCTGGGAAATCCCAACAGCGACATCCCGGATCTTGATGCTCTTGCAGAGATCGCTCACAGGCACAATATCCCCCTGGTTGTTGACAACACCTTCGGAACACCTTACCTTTTAAGACCCATTGAGCACGGAGCTGACATTGTGGTTCATTCCGCAACAAAGTTCATCGGCGGACATGGCACAACCCTTGGCGGCATCATTGTTGATTCAGGAAAATTTGACTGGAAAAAGAGCGGAACCTTCCACAACATCGCT
>JAILNG010000096.1 GCA_024691875.1 Lachnospiraceae bacterium
GTGCAATACAGATCTTGTGATCGCAGGCGGTACGCTTGACATCACATCCGGCGGCGGAACATCAGCAGCCAAGTCAACAGGCAGCGGCATGAATTTCGGTTTCGGAAGAAGCACGACCACCACAACAACAGAAGATGAAGATATCAGCACAAAGGGTATCAAGGGCGAGACTTCCATTACGATCACAGGCGGCGACATCAACGTGAATTCCTGCGACGACGCGATCCACTCAAACGGAACCGTTGCAATTTACGACGGCAACATGACCCTGGCAACCGGCGATGACGGTATCCATGCAGACACTGCAGTCATCATCGAAGGCGGAGATATTGATATTACAAAGAGTTATGAAGGCATAGAGGCAACGGACATCGTCATCAACGGCGGATACATCGACGTTACGGCATCCGATGACGGTCTCAACGCAGCAGACGGATCAGGCACAGAGACAATGGGCGGCGGAATGATGGGAATGTTCGGAAACACATCAGCATCCTACGATTTCTCTATCACAATAACAGGCGGAACACTTTATGTAAATGCAGGCGGTGACGGACTTGATTCCAACGGAACACTTGAGATCTCCGGCGGCGATGTCTTCGTTGACGGTCCCGTAAACGACGGAAACACCGCGATCGATACAGAAGCAGCGGCAGTCATCAACGGCGGTAATTTTGTAGCGGTGGGTTCTTCCGGAATGCTTGAGATCCCTTCATCAGGATCTGAACAGAATGTACTCGTCGTAATGTTCAACGGAACACAGAAGGCAGGAACAGAGATCACGGTAAGCGATGAAAAGGGTAATGAGATCCTTTCACATACACTTGCAAAGACAGCAGCTTGTGCGATCCTTTCAGCAAGTGAATTCGAAAGCAACGGAACCTACACAGTAACCATCGGAAGCAGCAGCTTTGAAGTTACACTCACATCTACGGTAATGACAGTCAGCAGTGACGGAACAGTCACAAATGCGGGCTTCGGAATGGGCGGTCAGATGAACGGTCAGATGAATGGTCAGATGGGCGGCTTCGGCGGACAGATGAATGGCCAGACAAGCGGACAGATGAACGGCCAGACAAGCGGACAGATGAACGGCCGGACAAGCGGTCAGATGAACGGTGAAATGCCTGAAATGAACGGCGAGATGCCCGAGATGAACGGCGAGATGCCCGAAATGAACGGCGAGATGGGACAGATGCCCGGTCAGATGAATGGACAGATGAATGGTCAGATGGGCGGCTTCGGCGGAAGAATGGGCGGACGTATGAACGGTCAGATGAATGGACAGATGAATGGTCAGATGAACGGTCAGATGAACGGACAGATGGGTCAGATGCCCGGCGGCCAAATGCCCGGTGAATCAAACCAAGACTGATCGATAATTCTTTCCAAAATAAAGTATAAATGGTATAATGAACGGCGTGGGGCTTCCCGCGCCGTATTTTTCGGCAGGGATCCCGGGAAAACGACACTGACGGTTCCCGCCGACAAAGCCCCTAAATTTCATGGTTTCGGAGCAGGGCCTTGAGAAACAGCATTTTAAAAACATTTAAATATGTGTTCATTATCGGTGTTCTCATTGTGATCGTATCCATAGTTCTGATCCGTGTAAGGCAAAAGAACTACGGCAGCTACACCGGACTTTCCTACGGGACGGAGGTCAGCATTTCCGATATGGCCGACATCTACAACAATGACGGTAAGCTATTTGTCACCACCATGAACGGCACCAGGGGCTACGACAGCGATTGCGGGCTTGTTATGGATGTGGCTTTCGAGCTGGATCATCCGATGACAGCGAGCTGCGGAGGATACGCGGCGATCGCGGACATCGGCGGAACAAAGGTCTACGTGATCTCACCGAACGGCATCCCTCACAGCTACAAGACCGACAGTCCCATAGTAAAGCTCTGTGTGGGCTCGGACGGCACGACTGCGGTGCTTTTGGACAATGACAGCAAGGACATGATCAGGATCTACTCACCGGAGGGCGAGCTTCGGGTGGAGATCGGGACGAAGACCGGTATTGACGGTTTTCCCGTGGACATCGCCCTTTCCGAGGACGGCAAGAAGCTGGCCACTCTCTACCTCTCTTTTGATGGCGACGACATCATGACCAAGATCACGTTCTACAACACGGGAGACGTGGGTAAGAACTTTATCGAAAACATAGTGGGACAGAAGATATATGCCCGGGAGATGGCCTATTCGGTGCATTTCATGGGAAATGATCACGTGGCGGCCGTGTTTGGCAACGGCTTTTCGCTTTTCGCGATGGAGGAGATCCCTTCCGTGACGCTGGACGAGCGCCGCGACGAGAAGCTGCTGGACGTGGCGGTTTGCGACGAGTGCATTGCCGTGATGGCAGCGGAGCCTTCGGGCAACGTGCTGAGCTTTTACAACACCAAGGGCACGGCATGCGGCAGGATCACGGGCGTCGGCGAGTACGAAACTCTGACCGTGGGGAATGGTGAGGCCATGGTGGTCAAACTCGATAAGGCAAGCATATACAGAATGAACGGAACAATTAAGCTCGATTGTGCTTTGGAATGCGGCTGTGAGAGGATCTACTCCGGCGGCGGGAACAAGTACTTCATCACGGACATGGGGAAGATCCGCGGGGCGAGCCTTGTGAAGTAGAAGATTGGAGGAAATATGGAAGAAACAGTTCAGGTTGCGGAAGAATCCGTCAACCTTTTGGAAAAATTTGGGCTTAACTGGCTTGTGCTGGCGGTGCTGGCGATCTTTGTGATCGGCGTGATCATCGGAGCAGTGAAGGGCGCGTTTAAAATGATATTTGCGGTGATCGCCATTGTTCTTGCGATCGCGCTTACGATCCTGATCTCGCCTGTAACGAAGTCACTTTTTATGAGGAATGCAAACATTTACAACTTCTTTTATCAGAAAACCGAAGCGCTGGCCGAAAAGAACGGGTGGATCGGAATGCTGGCCCGCATGGCACCCGAGGCTTCGGAGGACGATGTGGAGACCGGCGGAGCAGACAGCATTAAGATACTGAGCGACCTCCTGGACCTTATCGGAGTGCCTGAAAAGTACAAGCAGTCCATCCTTGGCGACGAGAGCGTAATTGCCACGATGGAAACAAACTCCGACGCGACGACCAACGAAACGCTTGAAAAGATAGAGATCGGAGCCTATACCGGAATTACCAACGTTGTGATCAAAGCTTTGGCTTTCCTTACCACTCTTTTGATCGTTGGCGTGGTCCTTGCTCTTCTGAGCGGCCTTTTCAGTCTTCTCGGCAAGATCCCGGGCATAGACAAAGCGAACGCCATTGCGGGCGGAATTGCCGGAGGGTTTATCGCACTTATGGTCATATGGGTGATCTTCGCAATAATCACAATGTTGGGAAACACGGCGTTCGGACAGAATATGCTTGCTATGATAGGCGAAAATAAGATACTTTCATTCATTTACAACCACAATTTCATCTCCTCAAGAATTCTGTCTTGAAATAGTGAATGAAACAAAGTATAATTCCTGCGAAGAGAATTATTGACCTCAAAATGAGGCCTTTCATAAAAAAGGAGAAAAAAATGAACGAGATCATCAATCAATTTTCCAAGCTTGGCATCATCCCCGTTGTTGCCATCAATGATGCAAAGGACGCAGTTCCGCTTGCCAAGGCACTTTGCGAAGGCGGACTTCCCGTTGCCGAAGTAACCTTCAGAACAGATGCTGCGGAAGAAGCTATCCGTAACATGTGTGAAGCATTTCCCGATATGCTTGTCGGTGCAGGCACAGTCCTTACAACAGAGCAGGTTGACCGTGCGGTTGCAGCCGGCGCTAAGTTCATCGTTAGCCCCGGACTCAATCCCAAGGTTGTAAAGTATTGTCAGGAAAAGAATGTTCCCATCACACCCGGAACATCCAGCCCTACGGACATCGAAGCAGCTCTCGAGCTCGGACTTGACGTTGTTAAGTTCTTCCCTGCAGAGCAGTCCGGCGGTATCGCAAAGATCAAGGCTATGGCAGCTCCCTACACAGGCGTTAAGTTCATGCCCACAGGCGGCATCAATGCCAACAACTTAAAGGATTACCTTGACTTCCCCAAGATCGTTGCCTGCGGCGGAAGCTGGATGGTAAAGAGCGACATGATCGCAAACGGTCAGTTTGATGAGATCAAGAAGCTCACAAAGGAAGCAGTAAGAACAATGCTCGGATTTGAATTCAAGCACATCGGCATTAACTGCGAGAACGAGACAAAGGCTATGGCTCTTGCCGAGATGTTCGGTAAGTTCTTCGGTTTCGAAGTTAAGCCCGGCAATTCCTCCATCTTTGCAAGCTCTTCCATCGAAGTAAACAAGTCCATGGGACCCGG
>JAILNG010000103.1 GCA_024691875.1 Lachnospiraceae bacterium
TTCATATAGGTCTCATGGAAATGTCCGGAAAGTGTCCAGGAACGGAGACTTCCCCAATAATGGAGAACAGCGACCTTCGTCTTGATAACGTAGGGGGCGCCTGCCTCATGAAGTTCCTTGATGGTTCTGAACTCATCGCCGATGTCTTCGATGCACTGAACGAAATCGGGATAATCCTGAACCAGATGGAGGTAACCGCCGAGTCCGAGACGATCGATCTTTGCACGAAGAAGCGCACGGCGCGCACTGATCCAATACTTTCTCGCATCTCTTGCAGGATCTCCGCCGGGAGCGAATGTAGGAAGTCCGCCAAGTCCAACAGGGAAAAGGTAAGGATGGAGACGGATCTCATGTGTCTCTGCCTTTACGCCTGCGCAAAGACGGATCTCGAAGCCTGAAAAGATGCATTTGATAATGCCGTCAAAGCCAAATTCCGTGAAACGATCGCTGTAGGGCTCGGTGCCTACCCAGCTGTCGTCGTAGAACATATATGCCTTCTTGCCGTAGCTGTGGACCAGATCCACAAGCTCACGGCCAAAGTCGATAACATTGTTGTTTACAAACTTCATCCAGTCTGCTTTTCTCTTGTTTCCGGGAGTGTGAGTCACATGGAGTTTGCCCTTGTTGATGAAGTCCTCTGCGGTCATTGAATAGCCGAACTGCTCTTTAAAAAGATCCAGTGCAAGGTCGCTGACCGTGAAATCGTAGGAAGCCCAGTCGGAGAACAGATGTCTGTTCCTCTCGCTGCTTCCCCAGATCCAAACAAAATTGTAGAACATGGATGTGAAACGAACAACCGTCGTTGTGGGATGCTCTTTGCACCATGTGTCCATCCAGTTTCTAAGGTAATCTCTTGTTTCGGGCCAGATCGGATCGATCTGCATGAGGTGTTCCTTGGTCCAATTGTTTGTGGTGTGGTTGTACATCGAGATCTCTTCCCAGATCCTGTAAGCCAGGAAGCTTACCGTGTACTCGTGCCAGGGTGTGATCCCCGTGATGGTTACAGCGCCCTTTGCGGCGTCGTACTTCCAGTTCTTTCTGTCGATCTCCCTGTTTTCCGTGCGGTCAAAAACCTGCCAGTATTTCATGGATCTCTCGGAATCGTTGATCTTAAACTGCTCAGCAAAGAAATCCTTCATGAGACTGATTTCAAGGGTACTTTCGGTTGCGATCACAGGCTCAGTGCACAAAAATGTCTGCTGCAATTTGTCAAGATTCTTCTTGGCCCACTCGTTGTGCTCTCTGATGATGCAGATCGTGGAGTAGATCCCGTAACCTGCATTTGTGATCTCGTCGGACAGCTTTGTTCCGTCACTGTCTCTGATAACGTCGGCGCCCCATCTCTGTGCGAGTTCCAGCGTTAATTTTTCAAAACCTGCCTCTCCTGGCAGTGTAAAACTTCCGTTTTTCATTTTCTTAATTCCTCTCCCTGTCTATAGTCCGAGGCGTGCGCAGATCGCCGCCCCTTCTTTTCTCTTCATCTTATCTTTCGGGTTTCTGTCTTCCCCTATCAGTCCCAAAGCCACTGCAATCCTCATGCTCTCCCGGGCATATGTTTTGCAGACGCCATCGTAGACTGTTGCCTTTCCTTCCGGCAATTTCTTTCTGCTGCCGCAGGCCGCAACCGTAAAGCACATAAAGTCTTCAAGTGTTACAGGCTCTTCGGGGCAGAATTTCTTGTCAGCGGTCATTTCCTTCGGAATGATACCGTTCTGGAATGCGCATTGAACTGTTCCCGCGTACCATTCATGTCCCACGATGTCATCGTAAATGTCGTTAAATACATTGGTGGGGAAGAACTTTGCCGCTTTTATCACCATATCAAGTGCCTCGGCTCTGAGAAGTTCGTCCTCAGGTCTTTCGACTTCGGCTGCCTTTTCGTTGTCGGCTGTTTCCGTTTTGGTTTCCCTGAATCTTTCCGGAATTTCGGGAACCTTCGGTATCTCGTTCACATCCCAGACCATCTCGTCGTAGTGAGCGGCTTCTGCGATGGGTGCGTAATCTCCCGTCAGCTTTTCCAGTTCCTTGGAAATGAAAAGAGCCATTTTATAGGCACCGAAATCATTTGTATGCGTGTAATCTTTGGGAAAATAGAACCTCTTTGAGGATTCCAATCCGTCCCTAAGTACCTCTTTCATGCTGAAATCATGAAGATCGATGACCGGAACATCAAATTCCTTTCCGATGGAAATACACTCATCTGCGTACTCCTTCAAAAGGTCGTTGTAACCGCCGTTATCGGGTTTCCAGGTGTTTCTTGCAAGAGGAGACACAATGATCGGAAATGCTCCGCCTTTGCGTGTTTCCTCAATGTATCTTAAAAGGTTGTTCCTGTAACCTTCTTTTGCTTTAAGATGAGCAAGCTTCTGATCATTGTGAGCGAACTGGAACATCACGTAATCTCCGGCAGAGAGCATCTCGCGCACTATAGCGTAATGCCCTTCACTCCTGAAGGATTCGGTGGTAAGTCCGGAATGGGCGTGGTTAGAGATTGCCATACCATGAACATGATCTGACAGCATCTGTCCCCAACCCGAGTAGCTGCTGCCGGGATAGTAAGGATAATCCGCCGGCTGATCCGTAACTGTGGAATCTCCGCAGATAAAGACTGTCTTCGCATCACTTTTTTCGATCTCTATACTTGAAATAACCGCGTCTTCACCGAGTGCCGTAACGAAAACCGTTCTTCTGTCTGCCGCTTCGGTGCTCCCTCTGGGGATTATTCGGCTCACATTGAGATCAAAAACAACGATTACAGAAGTTTCAACCATCATACGATCTCTGAAGTAAAGCCTTCTGCTTCCCGCAAAAACCACGGCTTCACCTGTTGCACTGAGTTTCACGGTCACTCTGTAGTTTCCGTACTCAGGGACATCAGCCGCAAAGCAAAGGGGGATCAATCCGCCATTTGGAGCTTCTAATTTTTTAAGAGCCGCCTCGTTGTCAACAAAAATCCCTTTTTCGCATTGCTCGGGCTTAACTGCCTCTTCATTTCCGTAATATGCAGGAAAAACAAAATGATTTCCCAATCCTGACACAGGAGGATTTTTCTCGGTAATAAAGCCGTAACCTTTTTTGCCGTCGTAAAGATCGTCTGCCTTTACAGTGATCCCTTTGCCCTTTTCATCGAATGAAAATAACATCTTACAGCGCTCCGTCCTTTGCGATTGTTGCAGAAACAAGTACTCTGTCAAAGAATGCAAGAGCAAGTCCCTGTCCCCAGCCCTGGATCCAATCCTTGGAAATGTTCCTGTAGCCGTCTCTGTCATTCATTACCGCAGTTCCTCCGGAAACATTCAACACTCTTCCGTCGGGGCTGATGTTTGCAAGCATACCCTTGATGGTCTTATTGATGTATTTTGTATGGAGCGGATTGCCTCTGGAAACAAACGCTGCGCCTATGCCTGCGGAAGCGGAAACCTCCTCGTAGGATTCGGGATCGTCCAGGATAGTTCTCCAAAGGCCGTTATCGGTCTGAAGGAGCTTTAAGGAGCCAAGCTGCTCGTTCAAAGAGCCCGCAACATCCATGTACTTGGGGTAAAGGTAGCACTTGGGAAGGATCTCGCCTACCTGTGACATTGTGAAAGCAGCCCATGCGTTGGCTCTTCCCCAATAGAAACCGGACATATGATTACCGGCTATGTTGTCCCAACCGTGGTAGTAAAGGCCTGTTTCCTGATTCTGAAGGAACTTGATGTGCCAATACCACTGATTCAATGCATCGTTGATGATGTCTTCATCCTTAAGTTCAACGCCTACGCGAAGAAGAAGGAAAGCCGCCATGAAAAGGGTGTCAGCCCAGCACTGTTCGGGAAAATCATTGTTTGCGGAAACTGTGTGCTGCAAAACGTTTTCTCCGAATCTCAGAGCATCCTTTCTCAGGTACTCGATCTTGCTCATTACAATGTCCCAGTACTTCTGCTCTCCGGTAGCCTTATAGAGGCTCACAAGGCAGTGACCCATTGCGCAGGCATTTACAGTCCAGACCTTGGGAAGTCCCAGGTCGATGAGTTCATCTATTCTGTCCTTAAGGAGTTTCAAGTACTCCTCATTTCCGGTTTTTTCATAGGCATCGGCAATTCCGTAGTAAGCCACACCGCAGGGCCAGTCCCAGGTAAGATCCATTTTCATTGTACGCTTTACGATCTTATCAATGACGTCTCTGATTTCCTGTTCATTCATTTCTAAATTCATATGCTTCTCCATTCTGCCTCTTAAGGCTTTTACTGTTAATATTTTATCTCATCGGGATAATAATTAAAATAATCATCTCATTACTTCCGCATTAGGTTACTGCTTTCCTTAAAAAATTCCTGTGCTCTGAATGAGAGAATGGTCCGATTTCAAAACATTCTCCCATTTACAACACAGACCTCCCAATGGCATAGGGAGGTCTGCATAAAACCTAAGGGATATAAAGCTTAGTTGTATTTGCCTTCATTGAAAGCTTTTGTCTTTTCGTCGATGATTGCCTGGTAGCCTGCCTTCAAATACTCTTCGCTTGCAGCCTTATAATTCTTCTCAAAGTCTGCCTCGGAGCCCATAACGATCTTGTCACGAAGCTCAGCATACTTGGAAAGAAGTGTGTTCTTGTATTCATCGGAAGATGAAATGGAAACCTGGAACATGCAGTCGGGAGAAGCAAGTCCCTTTTCGTAGCAAGCAAGCTGTCCTTCGTAGTTAGCCTTGATCTGCTTGCTGAATGCATCGGAATCCTTGTAGCCCAAAGGAGTGATAGCCTGGATGTCCTTGTCAACATTTCCGAGGGATCTTGTAGCTGTTACGAGGCACCACATATCAACGTTGTTGTTGTGGCTCTGCTGCTCAGCAACGCCTGACTGATCAGCAACGGAAACGGGTGTTCCGTTAGCATCGTAGTTAAAGTTGATGCCTTCGAAGCCCCACTGTAATGTGAAGAGGATCTCGGGCTGACTCATCCACTCAAGGTACATAGCAAATGCTGTCTTTTCTTCTTCGGTAGCCTGTGAAGAGAAGCCGATGTATTCGCCGAAGATACCGTTGGGACGGAATGCGTTGCAGGAACCGTTTGCAAATGTCTGAGGTCCGTGGTTAACTACGATACCGAGAGATGCGTTGGGATTTGCAGCATAGAACTGGTTGAGAACATCTACGTTGTTAGTAGCGTAGCAACCGTAAGTAAGTGTCTTTCCGCTAACGAAATCGCTGATCGCATAATCGGATGTTCTTGTGTTGTACTCGTCATCAATGTAGCCCAAGTTATAGAGCTTGTTCTGATACTTAAGGAATGCTTTCTGAGCCTCCGTTGAAAGAGCGGGGATAGAGTAATCTCCTGTTGTTGCCCAAAGAAGCTTATCCTGAGGATATGTTCTGTAGGGATAGTTCTGGTCAACACCGTTGCCCTCGATCTTTGTACCGCCGAGGAGATGATCTCCGCCAAGGCCGAGTGACTTGATCTTAGCGTACATCTTAAGAAGTTCATCGGGATCTTCGGGATACTCATCGTAACCTGCTGCCTTTACCCAGTCTGCACGATAGAATGTAACATACTGGTAGTTTGTCTTACCGTAAGGTCTTGTACCGATCAGAAGAACTGTTTCTCCGTTGATGTCTGTGTACTTGTCAAGACCGTTGTCTGTCATTGCCTTCCAGTAGGTGGGAGCGATGTGAGCAAACCAATCCTTGTCATACTCTGCGAAGTAACCTTCACTCTGATAGAGTGTAACATCGGGGTAATCGTACTCGAAGCAGCAAACAGGAAGCTGCTTGGAAGCTGCCTTAAGTGCATACAGCTCGTTCTCCTGACCACGTGCAAGAGCTACGTATTCAACTTTGATGTTGTACTTGTCACCGAATTCCTTCTGTACCCACTTGGTCCAGTAGTTGTTTGCGGCATCGGGTGCGCCGTTGGGTGTAGCACGCTGGTAAACAGGAACCTTAAGAGTAACCTGATCCTTGAATGCTGACCAACCGTCAACACCGGCAACTGTTTTGGAGATGTTCTCCGTGAACTCGCCGGATGCTTTGCTTCCGGCACCGTCCTTACCGCCACAGCCTGCGAGTACGGACAAAGCCATTGCCCCGGTAAGTGCTACGGTAAGAAGTCTTTTGAAACCTTTTTTCATAAAAATTTTCCTCCGTTTATATTATGTAAACCCGCACTATGCGGATAAACATCAACCTTTGACCGCTCCGATCATTGCTCCCTTTACAAAATACTTCTGCAGGAAGGGATAGATGATGATAATGGGAACGGTGACGAACATGATGCAGGCAGCCTGAAGTACTTCAGGTGTTGCTGTATTTGAAGCTCCTCCCACATCTCCGAGTGATGTGTTGATGGAAGCTTCCGCACCCTTTACAAGAAGATAAAGCTTGTACTGGATCAGTCTCAGCTTATCCGATGTGATGTAGTACATGTTATCTGCGTAGGAATTCCAACGGCCTACCGCATAGAACAATGAAAGGGTGGCGATGATGGGTTTACTCAAAGGAAGTACGATCTTTCCGAGGATCTGGAAATTTGTAGCTCCGTCAAGGAAGGCCGACTCTTCAAGTGATTCGGGGATCGAACCCTGGAAGTAAGTCTTCATAACAAGCATATTATATGGTGAGTAAACCAAAGGCAGGATCAAAACCCACATGGAATCGATAAGATGCAGATCGTTCATAAGCAGGTATGCGGGGATCATTCCGGCCGAGAAATACATGGGTACCATGAGGATGAAAGTGAATACTCTCTTTCCTTTAAGCCTCTTCTTTGAAAGCGGATAAGCCGCACAGGTGCAGACTATCATACCGATCAATGTGAAAAGTGCTGTTACAAATGCGCTGTATCCCATGGATCTTGTCATTGTGGCATCCTTGAATACCAGTTTATAGGCTTCGACTGAAAAGTCCTTGGGCCAAAAGTAAACTTCTTTGGCCATAACCGCACCGTTTCCGGAAATAGACTTAACAAGTACATGCCAGAAAGGAATGATACAGGTTGCGCACAAAAGTACAAGTACCAGAACTATTACGAAATCACTGACGTGAAGTTTGCTGATAGCTCTGCTTCCGTCGGATGTTGTTGTCGTTTCTTCTTTTTTCTTAAAAATGCTCATCTTAAATCCTTCGCTCCGTTATAATAAACCTTCTTCTCCAAGCCACTTGGCTACTCTGTCGGCCACCAGAACAAGGATCAGACCGACCAGAGACTGGAAAAGTCCGACTGCGGTTCCTTGAGAGAACTTACCGCTGCCAAGACCTTTTTCATAAATGTAGACAGCAAGCTGATACTCGAAATCTCTGACCTGAGTGTTATCCAAGGCCGTGAGTCTTTCCAGGTTACTTCCCATGACTCTTCCAAGATTCATTATGAGCAGGGTAACGATGGTTCCCTTGATGCCGGGCAATGTAATATGCCACATTCTCTTCCATCTTCCCGCACCGTCGATCATTGCGGCTTCATAGAGCTCTCCGTTAATGCTGGTAATGGCCGCAAGGTAGAGGATCGTGCCCCAGCCCATTCCTTGCCAGACTCCTATCAGAAGGTAACTGATCGCCCAATGCCACTTTTCCGTCAGGAAGGGAATTCCCTCCGCTATGGCTCCGCTCTTCATAAGCATCATGTTTACCAGGCCCGATGAAGGACGGAACATTGTGTAAGCAACCGATCCGATGATAGCCCATGAAAGAAAATGAGGAAGATAAAGGATCGTCTGAGAAACCTTTTTGAACTTTAAAAGTCTCAATTCGTTAAGCATGAGTGCCAGGATGATGGGAATGGGGAAGCCCACAAGCAGATCCAGGAGGTTAAAGCAAAGGGAATTCCGCAAAGCTCTGAGGAAATCGGAATCGTTAAATATCTTTTGGAACATTCCCAGGCCAACCCATTCGCTCCCGGAATATCCCTTTGCCGGTTTATAATTCATGAAGGCCATGCGTAAACCCGGATAGGCTGCATAGCTGAATACAACCACAAAAGCTACAGGTATCAATAACATGAGGTAAAGCTGCCAATCACGTCTGACTGCCTTCTTCATTTCTTTTCTTGCAACTCTCGAATGCACTTTATTTTTTGTCATTGCAAATGCTCCTTACTGTTTCACCTTAACTCGAAGGAATTTCTTTGTTTCATTATTGCTCTTTTTTTTATGTTTTTCTAATCATCGCGAAAATAAAACTATGCATTTTCAACCATTTATGATAAAATAGTTTTCGTTGTATATGGGTATTTTTAACTAAACCAACCTATAAAATTTCCCACTTTTTAGGCACTTTTGACAACCTTCTCATTTCGAGCGCAGAAATTTTACGTGTTTTTTTGACCATCATTTTTAATTTTCTAAATAAACGGTCAAAATAAATAATTTTTAAGCATATAGAGGTAACACATGTCCAAATCAAAAAATGCTGTAGCTGAATACAGAAATTATTTCCTCCCACATGATTTCCCCGTTCTCCTTCTTTCCGGCGAATACTGGAGGATATCGAGTCAGCCCAGTCCGAATCTTCACTTCCACAACTGTCTTGAGATCGGTATCTGCCACTCTGACAGCGGATACATGGCTTTTAACGGCAAGAGTGAGCCCCTTTCCTTTAAGGCAGGCGATGTCACCTGTGTTCCCCGCAACATCCCTCACACCACCTGGTCAACGGAAGGCACGGAAAGTCATTGGTCCTATCTTTTTATAGACGTGGCGGAGTTTATGAAAAATATGCTTCCCAATTCCACCATACGAAACTATGATCTTTCGGTTTCGGCTTACAAGGACTATAAATTCATCTTCAGCCGCTCAGAGTACCCCGAGATCTACCACCTTGCAGTTGCTGCGGTCAGGGAGATCGAACTACAAAAGCCTCACTATCGTGCCTGCGCCGCAGGCCTCATCATGTCCCTCATAATAATGCTGACACGTCTTCAGAGTGAAGGCGGTGAGTTGATCACCTCCTCCGACAATCCTCCGGAAAACGCCATGGTCCTCTCTCCTGTTTTGGATTACATAGAAGACAATTACTCAAAGCAGATCGATGTGGATTATCTGGCGGAGATCTGCCACCTGAGCCCCACCCATTTCAGAAGACTGTTCCGTTCCATCATCGGAACAAATCCTCTGGATTTCATCAATAACACACGTATCACAAAAGCCTGCGACCTGCTGCGGAGCACAGAAGACTCCATTCTCGACATTTCCGAGGCTGTAGGGTTCCATTCGGTTTCAAGCTTTAACCGCCATTTCGCGGAAAACACAAAAACAACGCCCCGCAACTACCGTTACGAGACGCTGATGCAAAAAGAAAATTCAGAAAAAATGCAGATAAAGCAATACAAGGGCTGGATGTATCCCGAGAAATGATCCCGGGATGCAGCAGCCCTTGCTGTTTTTAGTCTAAATGGAAAACATTTTTAAGATCGATGGCAACGGGACTGTTGTCCGGATTGGTCTCCATAATATCTGCCATGAAATCCCACCATTTGCGGTTGATGGCAGTGTCAGCGCCCTTTGCCCAAAGCTCTTCGTCTTCGATCTCGATGTATCCGAAAAGTGTGAGTGTCTCCTTGTCGAGGAAAATTGTATAATTCTTTCCTCCGTGTTCATGGATCATGTCCTTCATTTCGGGCCAGAGAAGGTTGTGTCTTCTCTCATACTCTGCTTCCTGTCCGGGAAACAACTTCATTTTAAATCCTTTGATCATCTTCTTATCCTCCATATGCTTTTATTTCAAATGTTACCTTATCATGCCTTTCTGAAAGTCTCGGCAGTTCCGGCAGCATCTATCATCTTTTGCACTTCCTTAAGTGTCTTGGGTAATGAGTCTCTGATAAACTCCAGAGTCATAATGACATTCAGGCAGAACTGGGCCACAAAATTCGTGCTGATCCAGGGGATCTCATCCAGGATCCTTCTGTTGCCGGTGTCCGGAAGTTCTTTAACCGAAAATCCCTCGGTATTGTCAAGACTGATCAGCGAATTGAGAAGGATCCGCCAAACATTTTCAGCAAGTCCCTTATCCTTTAATCGAACCGCACCGTAGCCGCCCATACAGCATGCGAACATGGGAAGTGAAAACTCTCTCTTTCCCACCAATCCCTTGGTCACCTTCGTTCTCTCTTCCGAAGAAAGGAAATAGATCCTGCCGTATTCCGCTATCATATCCTTCCATTCTTCGTCCTCAAGAAGATCGGCCATCTCAGTCCATACGGAAGGTGCTCCCATGCAGATCTGCAAATGAGTTCCGCCTGTGGTTCTTTCACCGATGTATCCCAAGTGAAGCGTATCGGGATCGAACTCAAAGTCAGGTCCTGAAACCAGTTTAAGCGGCGCTTTCTTAATGTCGTCGGAGCCGATCTCTATTTTATGCCTGTATACAGGATCGTTCTTTCTCTCCCACTCCGTGAGCCAGTTGTAGCAAAGGGATGACCAGTCGGGGCCCGAACGTGCGTGAGAAGGCATCTTCATGTCCTTCTTTTCGTAGAAATCCCCG
The DNA here is from genome assembly GCA_024691875.1 of Lachnospiraceae bacterium. Lineage (GTDB taxonomy): Bacteria > Bacillota > Clostridia > Lachnospirales > Lachnospiraceae > RGIG3528. The sequence continues at coordinate 10,450 of JAILNG010000103.1, forward strand.
AGAGGATCACGGTTCAGGAAAGTCTTTTCATTGTCCTTAAGTTCATCAAAGATGTCCTCAAGCCTTCTGTCACCCGTCAGGTAATAGTAGTACCTGTGGTGTCCCGCCATAGCGATCCTGGTTTCCTTGCATGGGCAGCCCCAATGGCGGACATTGTGCCTCGATCCCATACCCTTGTATTTTCCGATGTGGTAAACATCTACTTCTGATGCGTGTCTGGAAAGCTTTTCCGCAAGTTCGAACACGTCCGCTCTTCCTGTTCTCATAAAATAGAGCCAGAGCCAAAGCGTGGGAACAAGTTCCGTGTTATCCCAGGCATATCCTCCCACGTCGTATCGCCATACATGTCTGGCAGGATCGTAAGTGTGCATAAAATCACCGTAGTTGAACATTCCGTACCAGTTTCTCTGCTCAACCTCATTTTTATAAAATTCAAAAGCTTTTTCCAGCTGTCTTTCCAGCCATTTTTCCGTTTCAGTTTCATCGGAAGGAAGTGACCAGTAGCCGAAAGCGTGAAGGTCATGGTAGTACTCGGGAGATCCTGTGTAAACCGGAGGATTAGTGTAGCTTTCCGCAAAACTCTCCATCTCTTCATCGGAAGGGATCATCTCATCCGAAAAACGAAGCGCTATCTCATTGGTGCACGCGATCCCGTAAGGATCGGCTCCCTTGTAATCGTAACCCTCGTAGCAGACCTGATTGTAGCCTCTTGTGGCATAGTGCCTGAAATCCATGGGACGTGCCTCAGGGCTCCAGAGCCAAAGAGTACATTTCGCAAGATCTTTTGTAAGTCCCGAAACAGTGTAGCCGCTCGGGTACTTTTCCCAAAAGTCACGTATGCCCGCAATAACCGATGAAGAAGGACTTCCGAAAGCAAATGCTCCCACAGCTCTCTGACCGTGAAGAGCATCAACGAAGCAAAGTCCATCGCCTGCCAGCTTCTTCCTGATTTCAAAATGAGTTGCGCTGTCCTGACAGATATCGTAGGTGTCCCAGAGCGGAATGTCTTCAAGGATCCTGTCCATGATCTCTTTCTCTTTATCCTTAGGATCCAGGATCATTCCCTGCATTTGTGCCCTGTCATATCCTTCGGGAGTTCTGGGTCTCCAGCTCACCATGGTCATTACGGATTCATGAAATACTCCGTTGTCTCCCATGAATTTTACATGTCTGTTGTACGGTTCTCCTTTAATGGGACTTTCAAAGGAGATTCCGAGTCCCTTAAGAAAATCCCTGTTTTCATCTCCGTCGTAAATGAATGTATGCATGAGATTCAGATCATCCGAATCAAGATCCACTCTCAAACGGATCACAAATTGCAGCTTTTCATCGCCCGATCCGTCCTTATGTGTACCAAAATATTTAAAGATGCACTGCAGGTCGCCCTCTTCTTCAACTTCGACGCTTTCTATCACTCCAAAGTAATTTCTGTCGACAGTCCCCTGTCTTCCGTCAATTTCTGTCGGATTCTGCAGGATAAGTTCAGGTCTGCAGTTCTTTGCAAGCACATTGCTTCCCTTGATGATCTCCGTAAAAAGGAACTCACCCTTCTTGGGTATCAAAAGTTTCATTTTGCCGTTAAGGACTTCGTAAAATCCGTCTTTATCAAGCACTTCAATCTTTCTGTCCGTGCCCTTTGCAGCCCGTCCGATCCCGATCTCCGCAAAATCTCCCATAAGAGAGGAATCTGCGGTATGCGCTGTCCACTTAACGGACCCGTCCGGCCAGAAGGCTGTGATCCTTGACTGTACGGGAATCATATTACCCGAATCTCCGATGCAGCTAAAGGAATCATCTTTTTTGCATTCTCCTTTTTTCCACATGCATCCGAATGTTGTGTAGCCTTTTCCGCCTTTAAGCTTTGTAAGTTTCATACTTTATGCCTCGATCTCCTTGTGCCTGTTCTTGGGTTCTCCCGCCCAGAATCTGCGGTCGCTCTTCTCAGCTTCAATTTCATTGTTAAAAATAACCTGCAAGCCGGCGATAGCAAGACAGTTCTTTTCTGCTGCCGTAGTTTTGAACCAGCCTTCATGGTTTTCATCCCATCTGGTTGCAACTCCGCTGCCGTAAACACTGTCGCAGACGAGTGTAAGCTCATCCGTGGCTGTTTCCGGGATCTGAATGATCTCGCCCAGCAGCTTGTTTCTCATTCGCCCTTTTGTAAGCTCTTTGTTTTTTACAACTATCCTGTAATCCTTTATGCATCCTCTGAAATCTCTGTCGTTTTGCGGCGGCAGGTAGCCCAGGCCGTAAACTTTTACAGTTTTCTTGAGTTTTATCACGATCTCAACGGGGAATTTTTCAAAATCCGACATTTCCCATGTCGCATTGGGATTTATATCATAAAGTCCGCTTGTATCAACGGTGCTCTCCTTTATCGAAATGCTTTCGATGATCTCGTTTCCTTTGGTTACAGAGTTATGATGGGCCAGAAGCTCCTCCAAAAGTATCTCGGTCTTGGGATTGAATTCATCCGAAGCCGCGTAGGCCATCAGCGCATGCTTTAAGGCATATGCGGCAGGTCTGTCTTCAAATTCACCGTCAAGATTTGCGGAAACAAAGATCAGTTTTCCCTCTTTGAGCTTTGCTTCAAATATCAGTGAAAGAGGCTGATTTCTGTTCCAGCAGTCAATTGCGCGAACTATATTCCTGCGCTTGGGATTGAGGACAAAACCTCTTGCATTATCCAAAATGTTCTCCCATTGCCAGCCGCCGGAAACATCCGTAGGGAAGTACTTAAACAGCGGATGCTTTTCATCGCAGACGATGCCCAAAGGTCTGGACCAATTAGGTCCCATCTGATCGTTCCAGAAAATGTTTCTCATTCCCAGTGCCGGGCATTCGTAACCCAGTTCCGTAAGATGAGGACTGTAGATCACCTTCTGCCCTTTCAAAAGAGCATTAAGCGCCTCTTCTTTGTTCCTTGTGTAAAGCACATCTTCGTACTTTTCCTCGTCCTTCTTAAAGACATAGATCTCCCACTGATTTTCCGCTATGCATCGGTTGTTTTTTCCAAGTCCCAGCAGCAGCTTTCCGCCTGCGTTTTCCGTAACATCGTCCAGAGGAATGTCCAGATCCAGTAAAAAGCTGTTTCCTCCCTTTTTCGCTCCGATGCCTTCATAATCCTCGGCAAAGATCCTTTTCCCGTTAAGGATCAAACGTACATAAAGAGTTGCATCTTCTATGTCCGCTTCCCCATAATGGCAGATCTCAACCGGCGTCTTTAACCTGTCACCCGCTTTAAGCACATAGGATGGGATGCGAGTCAGGATCACGGTGTCATTTATGAATTCTCTTGCTTCTCCAGGCGTAACGTAGCCTTTGTTATCCCAAAAAGCGTCCAAAACGCCCACAAAAGCACCGCCCTGTCCCAAATAATCATGCAGATCCAGATACTCAAAGCCCTGGATGGCCTTCGTTCTGTAATTTGCTTCGATATCCTCTTTAAGGAAACGCACCTGATTTCTTCCGGAGCAGTAGGCAAAGGCCTTATTATGTTGCAGCACGTCCCTGTCCTCGGCGCATGCTTTAAAAATTTCGTAATTACCGGGTGTCATGTAACCGGAGAACTTTTCGATCACATCGAAATCCGGGTAAGAGCACCACTGTCCCATTTCATGGCTGATGACAGGCAGTTTACAACCCACCAAAGACACATCGTAGTCCTTGCCCTTCCATCCTTTGAAATTTCTGATGGCTCCACCCGGCAACGGGCCGTAACCCGAACGATGGAAATAAATGTAATCCGTTCCCGTGATCTCTGCCGGAGGCACATCATAGAACCAGCCTGATTCTGCCGTGTAGACTCTCCTACCTTCAAATCCCAGTTTCCGGTCTTCTTCTCTCGCAAAATCCACCCATTCCCTCAAGCATTTGTACCATTTTCCACTCGGCTCGTTTCCCGAAGAGAAAAGCACAAAGGAAGGGTGATGCCCGAAAGCCTTCAGAATGTTTACTGTTTCTTCCCTGAGCACATCGAGCATCGGAATACCGTCGTTAAAGACATTCCACATGCCGCATTCTATCTGAAGAAACACGCCGCTTCTGTCCGCTGCCATAAAAGCTGCGTCCGGCGGGCAATAGGAATGACAGCGGATAAAATTAAATCCCCATTCCTTTACTGTTTTCATAATACGGTCCCAGAAAAGATCTCCTGTTTCCGGAATCCCCGTGTGAGGGTAATCTCCGCCGAAATGTACGCCTCGCATGTACTCCGCACGACCGTCGACCACAAACTTCCCGTCTTTGATCTCGATCTTTCTTTCCTTCCTGCGGGCATATGCGTGCTTGGCCTCTTCTCTCTCCTTGAACTCCTCTTCGGTTAAAAGGACGATCTCTCCGCCCATTCCGTTCCATGTGGCGCCGAGTGCATCCGAAACTCCGTGTCCGTCGGGGCGATAGGGATACTGCATTGAGTTGTCCACTGTGACCTTTAATTCATGGGCCCCGGCCTCCAGAATCCCCGTTTCAAAAATAAAAGGTGTAAAAAGTGCTGTCTTTTCTCCAAGCTTTTTGCCGTCGATAAATGCCGTAACCTTCCACCT
>JAILNG010000117.1 GCA_024691875.1 Lachnospiraceae bacterium
TATATATATCACACTTTTAAATTTTTGTCTTTAATTATTACTCATAATTTGATATTATATAGAGTGATTATACAGCGCTTTTTTTGAACAATTATCTGATGTTTGTGCTTATGAGCTTTATAAATGAGAGGGAGTTCAGATGTTTGAATTGAGTTTATTTGGTATTGAATTTTTTAATGTCTTTTATTGCTTTTTTATATATTGTTTTGTCGGATGGATATGGGAATGCTGTTATTGCTCCGTTGTTGAAGGCAAGCTGATCAACAGGGGATTTTTGAACGGTCCGGTGATCCCGATCTATGGCTGTGCGGCTACAGGAATGCTTTTGGTGTTTTTTAATCCGGGCATGAAGGCTTTGGCTGCAGAGGGCACCTTTAAGAGCTATGCTGTTGTTTTCCTTTTGGGCTCTTTGGTGGCATCTGTGTTTGAGTACTTTACCAGCTGGATCATGGAACTTTTGTTTCATGCAAAGTGGTGGGACTATTCACACATTCCGCTTAACATAAAGGGCAGGATCTGTGCTCCGGTTGCGGCCTTTTGGGGAGTGATGGCAATAGTTCTCGTTAAATTTCTTCATCCTCTCGTTATGAGACTGATAGAGATCTTTCCGAGACCATTGTTTGAATATGCAGGTTATGTGATCTTTGTTCTCTTTGTTTCCGATCTTGTATCCACTGTCGTGGCTACAGTTCAGCTGGATCAGAAGATCACCGCTCTTGCAAAGATCAAGAACGAGCTTTCCGGATTTATGACAGGTATCAGGGAAGCAGAAGTTTCAACTAAGAATGAGTTTAAGAAAAAATACGGCGAGACTCCTATCGGTGATGTTATCGAACACGCCATGGACAGGATCGACGCTGCCATTGCTTTCACTATGCAGGGATACGACCAGCAGAAGGAGGAATTTGATAAGACTGTTGATAACAGGATCGAAGCTATCGATAATGTGCTTGCAGCCAACAAGATCCGTATAGACAAAGCTGCGTCCGCGGGAAAGGCAAAGTATGAACAGCTGAGCGATGTTCTCCGACAAGGCTTTTCGAAGATCGGATCAAGCTTCAGAGGCTTCTTAAGATACAATACAAGGCGTCTTTCGGAAGCTTTCCCTTACATGAAGTGGGATGGCGACAGAGAGGAAGTTGCTTCAAGACTTAAAAATGAACTGGGCTATAAGAAAACAAGAAACATTGTTACCAGAATAAAACAAAGGAAAAAAGGCAAGAATGAGTAAAACCTGTTTATGCAGATATTGCGGAAAGTTCTTTAATTCGCCCGTTGAAAGAACATGTTGCAACGACTGCCAAAAAATCGAAGAAGAGGAATTTGACAGGATCAAGGATTACCTTAAACGTTATCCCAACAGCAACGCAATACAGATTGCGGAAGGACTTGAGATCTCACCCTTTGACATCATCCGGTTTATTGATGAGGGCAGGCTTTATGTCAACAGGGGCGAATTTAAAACTATCGGCGGTGATAAGAAATGATTGCATATGTTGAGGGCAGAATAGCCAGAATTTATGACGATTCGGTCGTTGTTGTAACTGCTGCGGGGATAGGCTTTCAGGTCTATGTACCGACTACGGTTTTAAGAGAAGCCGGAGGAGTCGGAAGTGAAATCTTTTTAAACACCTATATGCAGGTCAGAGAAGACGGAATGTTTCTCTTTGGATTCATTGAAGAAAAAGATCTTGAAATGTTCAAGGAACTGATCTCCGTCAGCGGTGTTGGTCCGAAGGTAGCTTTGGCATTACTTTCCGCACTCAGCCCCGAAGATATTATTGTGGCAATCCTTTCGGGAGATTCCAAAACACTTTCCACCGCACAGGGCGTAGGAAAGAAAGTGGCGGAAAAGATCATTCTTTTCCTTAAGGATAAGGCTGAAAAGTATTCTGAGGGCATGGGATCCGAAGAAGACTTTGATGGTGGAAACAATCACGGAAATCGCGATGTGATCATGGAAGCTGCGCAGGCACTGAATGCGCTGGGCTTCAGTATGACGGAAGCGATGAAGACGGTAAACTCCGTCAAGGCAGATGAAAATGCCACTGCGGAAGAGATCATTAAACTTGCATTGAAGAAGATATAGGATATGAGCGGCAAAAGACTTATTTCAACAGAAATTACAGAAGAAGATCTGAAGACGGAGGGAAGCCTTAGACCTAAAAAGCTTTCCGAATACATCGGTCAAAAAAAGGCCAAAGAAAACCTGAGAGTTTACATGGAAGCTGCAAAATCCAGAGGAGAAACTCTGGATCACGTGCTTTTCTTCGGACCTCCCGGACTTGGAAAAACCACCCTGGCAGGCATTATAGCCAATGAGATGGGCGTTAATTTCAAGGTTACCGCAGGACCCGCCATTGAAAAGCCGGGAGACATGGCGGCGATACTTAATAACCTTCAGGAGGGCGATGTGCTTTTTATAGACGAGATTCATCGTTTGAACCGTCAGGTGGAAGAATTGCTTTATCCCGCTATGGAAGATTTTGTGATCGACATCATCATCGGAAAGGGAGCGGGCGCAAAGTCCATAAGACTGGATCTTCCGAAGTTTACTCTGGTGGGTGCCACAACAAGAGCGGGAATGCTCACCGCACCTTTAAGAGACAGATTCGGGATAATGAACCGTCTTGAGTACTATACAACGGAAGAACTTACGGAGATCGTTGAAAGAAGTGCTGACGTGCTTGATGTTCCGATCGAGCATGATGCAGCCCGGGAGATCGCCGGAAGATCGCGAGGAACGCCGAGACTTGCAAACAGACTTTTAAAGAGAGTCCGGGATTTTGCGCAGATAAAATACGGAAACGAGATCACGTCGGAAGCAGCCAAAAAAGCGTTGGATTTCCTTGAAGTTGACAGTTTCGGACTTGACAATACAGACAGAGCGATACTTAGATGTATGACCGTAAACTTTGGAGGAAGACCGGTCGGGATCGAAGCCATCGCCACAACCATCGGAGAAGATCCCGGAACATTGGAAGAGGTTTATGAACCTTTTCTTGTTCAAAACGGATTTGTGCTCAGAACTCCACGGGGAAGGGTTCCGAGCAAGGAGGCTTACAAACATTTGGGTATTCCTGTACCTGAAGAATAAAATGTATTGGAGTGGGATATGAACAAAAAAAATGACGCACGGGTTTGTATCAACGGAAAAAATTATAATATTGCCGGTTACGAAAATGTCGAGTATCTTCACAAAATTGCCGATTACATTAACAAGAAACAGGCGGAGATCAAAGGCCAGAATGGCAGCAACATTATAAATGATTCCGAAAAGAACATTTTAATGATGATCAATATTGCCGATGATTATCTGAAACTCAGGGAAAGAGACGAAGAGATCTCTTACGGTTTTGATGACCGTCAAAAGGAGATCGCAAATCTCAAGAGAGAGCTTGTAAACCTGCAAACAAAGCTGGATGCGGTTGAGAACGATAACAAGCTTTTGAGAGCTGATAACGTGGAGCTTCAAAAGAAGCAAGTGCGTCTTGAAACGGAACTTTCCGGCTTAAGAAGGAATTAAAATGAAACATACTGAAATTTTGGCACCTGCAGGTTCAATAGCTTCTTTAAAGGGAGCTGTTGCTGCCGGAGCGGATGCGGTTTACATCGGTGGCGGAAAATTCGGGGCCAGGGCATATGCCGATAATCCCGATGAAGAAGATCTTCTTTCTGCCATCGATTTTATTCATTTAAACGGAAAAAAGATCTATTTGACGGTGAACACTCTTTTGAAAGAAAAGGAGCTGGAGCACAGTCTTTTTGATTATCTTAAAAGCTATTACGAAAGAGGCCTGGATGCTGTGATCGTGCAGGACTTCGGAGTGCTTTCCTTTATCAGAAGGAATTTCCCCGAACTGCCCATACATGCCAGCACCCAGATGACGATCTGCCAGGGAGCGGGAGCGAGTCTTTTGGAAAGGATCGGCGGTATCACCAGAGTGGTTCCCGCACGTGAACTTTCAATATCCGAGATACGACAATTGAGAGAAGAGACAAAGCTGGAACTGGAATGTTTCGTTCACGGAGCCCTTTGCTACTCTTACTCGGGGCAGTGCCTTTTAAGCAGCATGATCGGAGGCAGGAGCGGAAACAGAGGAAGATGTGCCCAGCCCTGCAGGCAGAGATACGAACTCATAGAAAATGATAAAACGGTCAAAGAAGGCTGTTTAATGAGCCTTAAGGACATCTGTACTTTGGACGGTATCCCGGATCTGATAGATGCTGGCATAGATTCCTTCAAGATCGAGGGACGAATGAAAAAGCCGGAATACACAGCCGGGATCACGAGTGCCTATGCCTTTCTTACAAGGAAGTACGAGGAACTTGGCAAAACAGGCTACGAGAAATACATGAAGGAGCATCCCGAAGAACTTTCGGAGAGGATCAGAGAAGCCTCGGAGATCTACAACAGGGGCGGCTTTACAAAAGGCTATTACTTTAATTACCATGGTCCTGCGATGATGACGCCTGACAGAGCAAACCATTCGGGGGTTGAAGTCGGAAAGGTTTCCGATGTTTCCGGAAGACACGTGAGCATCAGACTGGAACTTGATGTGGATGCGGGGGATGTGCTGGAGATCAGAGGTGCGGACAAGTTTGAATTCACTGTCGGTGCTGCCGGAATGGAGAGACTTTCACAAGGTAAGATAAAGATCTATGAGGTGAATGTACCTCCGGCATTTAAAACATCACGCGGGACTCCTGTTTTCAGGACAAGAGATCAAAAACTTCTGGACAGGATCGCAGATGATTTCCTTTCCGACGATGCAAAAGCAGGTTGTATCGGAAAAATGAAGGCATCTGTCGGAGAAAAGGCTGAGCTTTTGGTGAAGATTTTCGGCTTTGAATTTAAGGCTGAGGGCGATCAGGTCGATGAAGCAAAGTCCAGACCGATGACGGCGGAAGACATTAAAGCTGTTTTAAATAAGACGGGAGAAAGCGAATTTTCGTTTGACTGTATAGAAGTAAACGTTAAAGGAAATGTTTTTCTCCCCGTGGGAAAGATCAAGGAACTCAGACGAGCGGCATTTGAAGGACTGAAAAATGTGCTGCTGATGTCTGAAAGACGGACAGCCGTGGTTGAAAAGCCGTTTGATAAGGAGCGTTTTTCGTATGCGTTTAAGGATCGCACAGACTCGAAAACAAAGGAAACAAAGGTGATCTGCAAGGTTTCCGATGAAGACCAGCTGAGAGAAGTGCTTCGTGACTCCGTTACAGACACTGTTTTTCTGGATCTGCAGGAACTTCCTCTTAAGCAGCAGTCAGAAAAAATAAAGGAAGTAAAAGAAGCGGGAAAGAAAGCATATGCCTGCCTGCCACCCATTTTCAGGAAGAAAGAGAGAGAACGTTACGAAAGGGAGTTTGATCTATCGGTTCCGGACGGGGTGGTGATCAATTCTCTTGATGAGGCGGAATTCATCCTGAAAAGCGGATACACAGGGAAGATCGTGTGCTCTGAAGCCCTTTATACGATGAATGATGAAGCGGTCGCCTTTCTGGACGACCTTTTGCACCCCGAAAGCTTCACGGCTTCCCGGGAACTAAACGCAAACGAGTTAAAGGATGTTGACTGTACATTAAGAAATTTCACCGTCTACGGCAGAAGTCCGGTCATGTACAGCGCGCAGTGTCTGAGAGACAATTTCCTCACATGTCTTAAGAAGAGCAAAGGCGAAAAGAAGAGCATTGCCCTTAAAGACAAAACGGGAGTCAGCTTCCCGGTAAAGACGCTTTGCCCGTCCTGCCTTAACGTGATCTACAATTCATCGATCTATTCCATGATCGGAATGAGAGAAATGGAAGAAATGACCGATTTTAAGGCACACATCCTGTCTTTCACAACGGAAACGGCGGAGGAGACCGCAAGGGTCCTCGAGGCATATAAAAACAACACGGCCTTAAAAGGTAATTATACCCGCGGGCACATAAGACGCGGAGTTGAATAACGCAAAAAAAAATACGGAGCAGGAAATCCTGCTCCGTTTACATTTTTTATATTACTTTGTGATGTCGAGAAGAGTATTTACGTTCTCTGTGCCCATGTAGGTTTCGGGAAGCTGTCCGTTCCACTGAAGAATGTAGTTGTACTTAAGAAGTTCTTCGGTAAGAGATGAGGAGAGAGCCTTGTTCTTTGCGGCTTCCTTCTGACCTGCGTATTCAGCTGCGTCTGCCTGGATCTTGGAAACTTCAAGATCTGCATTTGCCTGGATCTTTGCGACTTCTGCAGCGGATTCGGCTTCTGTCTTTGCAACCTTGGCTGCGGACTGAGCTGCTGCCTCGTTACGCTTAAATTCTTCCTCTTTTTCCATTGTCTGACGTTCCTGCTCGGTCTTTGCCTTGATCTTGTTCTGCTCGGCAACCTGCTTAGCTTCAACGGCATTTGTGAATTCGTCTGTGAAGTCCAGGTTTTCAACGGCAGTGCCGGTTACAACGATGTTGTAAGAGGAGAGGCTTTCAGTGAGAAGGATCTCGATCTTATCGCCCAGCTCCGCACGCTTTGAAACGAGGTTTTCTGCGTTGTACTGAGCTGTGATCGTTTTAACCGCATCTTCGATCTTGGGCTCGATGATCGTTGTGGCGTAATTTACACCGACGGTCTTGTAAAGCTTCTGAGCCTGAGAACTTTCAATACGATAGTTCAATGTGTACTTAAGAGTTACTTCCTGGATGTCGGAGGAGAAAGCTTCCATGTCTTTGGTAAGCTTCTGTACTCTGTTATCCATGTTTACGACCTTCTGCCAGGGAAGGATGAAATGAACACCTGCTTCATAGGTGGTGTCTTCGACTTTACCGAAGGTTGTAAGGATACCTGTGTGTCCTGTCGGAACTGTTGCGAAACAGCTTGTTACGATGATCACTGCGCCGAGGATAAAACCTACGACTCCGATAACCTTACCTGCAACAGCGGCTCTGCTGTGCTTCATTGATACAGCGGCGATAATGCCTGCAACTGCAATAATAACTCCAAAAATCAATAATCCCATTTTTTTCTCCTTTTTTCGTCTTGGGCTTTAGTGCCCGTGTTTGTAGATGATTATAAAGCGTGCCGAACCGTTTGTAAACCAAAGAAACAATAAAATAAAGGCATATAATTCGCGGATGATAATGTTTTACGGCTTCTTTTGAAAAAGAGACGGGAGGTACAAAGCGGCAGGGGGAGTGACCGCGAAAAGTTTTTGGTTGCAAGTGTCCGATAAATGATGTATACTGAATTCAGTTTAAGTTTATATAACACCTACGGAGGCATTGCGATGGTTGAAGCAACGAGCTGTGGCGGTGTTGTTATTTTTAGAGGAAAGATACTTCTTCTGTACAAGAATTACAAAAACAAGTATGAAGGATGGGTTCTCCCGAAAGGGACCGTTGAACCGGGCGAAGAGCATGAGGAAACTGCGCTTCGAGAGGTAAAAGAAGAGACGGGAGCTGTCGGAACGATAGTTAAATACGTCGGTAAAAGTTCATATACGTTTTCCACTTCACAGGACACGGTATCCAAGGATGTGCATTGGTATCTGATGGCATCCGAAAGCTACTATAGCAAACCGCAAAGAGAGGAATACTTCATGGATTCCGGTTATTACAAGTATCATGAAGCGCTTCACCTCTTAAAATTTGCCAATGAAAAACAGATCCTTGAGAGAGCATATGCAGAATACATTGATCTTAAGAAAAAAGGACTGTGGGGCAAGAAAGAAGCATAAAAGCAACAAAAAATCCCGTTTTTCAACGGGATTTTTTATGTTTATTTGTTTTCTTCTTTTTTAGTTCCTTCCGTAAGCTTGTGACGCGGATTTGCCTTTACGATCTTGGCGGCTTTTGCAAGCTCGGACATTACCGTGGTTTCAAACTGGTAATCAAATTCGCAGAGCTTTGTCATGAGTTCGCCCTCTGAAGAAACCACATACTTTGGCTTTAATCTGTTAAGAGCGTAAGACATCATATCAAGACGACATTGATCGCATTTACAACAATCAAGGGTAGAAGATATCTCATTATAAACAAGCATTACATAATCTTCCGTTAAGTTACGCAATACGATCTCCATACGCTACCTCCTTTACCGAAGCAGATAACAAAACGGTCATTGAACAGGAGAAGACCTGCTTTGACACGTAAACCCTTACATTTACCCGTTAAAGGGTAAAAAAATGCTGGTGGCGGGACTTGAACCCGCACGAAGTTGCCCCCGACAGATTTTGAGTCTGTTGCGTCTGCCATTCCGCCACACCAGCGACGGGTAGTATATTACCACAAACCAAAATGAAATTCAACTTCTTTTTAAAGAATTTCCCTTGCAAATGTGATGGGCAAATTTTATAATCTTATTTATGAAAAAACATGCCGATCAAAAAAGAATAAAGCCTTTAATTCCCAAGGATTGTCGGGAGGTTCAGAAACTGAACGGAGAGTTTATCGGAGGGAACCTTCCCTTTGAGACAGCATATGCCTTTACCAAACATGTGCGCGGTTGTACGGAGTGTATGGAAGAACTCAACGCTTACTACATGTTTTACACGGCTGTTCGCTATCTGAACGAGAAGGATGCGGGTGACATGCCGCAAAATGTTGAGAGCATGTTAAAAGACGTTGAAAGCGAAGCACTGTATGAGAAAAACAGGAAGCGGAACATTTGGATCGCGATCACCGCATTTTCTGCCGCTCTTATCATCTTCGCCATTTTATTAATAAACGAAAACATCTTTTAAGGAGTGATCGATATTTATGGATAAGATCGTACTTATAGACGGTAACAGTATTTTGTGCAGAGCCTACTTCGGACTTTCGGATCTCACCACCTCCAAGGGGGTTCACACCAACGGTGTCAAAGGCTTTCTGAACATTCTGTTTAAATTGATTGAAGAAGAAAAACCCAAGTACATGGGCATTGCATTTGATCTTCCCGAACCCACCTTCAGACATCTTAAGTTCAAGGAATACAAAGCACAAAGAAAACCTATGGACGAAGCATTGTTGTCACAGTTTCCGATCCTTGAAGATCTGCTTCGCGCCATGGGCATTTTTGTAATGGAAAAAGCGGGCTTCGAAGCGGATGACCTGATCGGAACCGCAGCGACGATCTGTGCTGAAAAAGGCCTTGAAGTTTCGGCTGTTTCCGGAGACAAGGATCTTTTACAGCTGGCAACCGACAGGATCAAAGTAAGAATACCCACCACAGCCAAGGGACAGACAGTAATAAAAGATTACAATAATGAAGAATTTGCAGCTGAATTCGGGCTGGAAAAGCCTTCAATGATAATTGATCTGAAAGCGATCATGGGGGATTCCTCCGACAATTACAAAGGAGTGGAAGGTATCGGAAAGGTGGGAGCCACAAAGCTGCTTCAGGAATTCGGATCTCTTGACGGTATCTATGAAAATCTTGACAAGATCAAGGGCGCAAATCATGATAAGCTTGAAAAGAGCAAGGATGATGCCTACTTCTGTCGTTGGCTTGCTACGATAAAAACGGATTGTGATTTCGGATTTGATCTTAAAAAAGCGGAATTCGGAAACATCTTCACCCCGAAAGCATATGCCTTGTTTAAAGAACTGGAATTTAAGTCTTTTCTGGGTAAATTCTCGGAAGAGGCGAGGACAGAGGTTACATCTGTTGCTTCCGAGCAGATCAGTCTGCCGGAGCCACCTTTAAAAGTGATCAAAGAGGCAAGTGGATTTGCGTCCGCTTTTGATGAACTAAAAAAAGAAAACGGCGAATTTGTCGGCCTTTCCTTTGCGGCCTCCGACAATGAAGACGGCTACAGTAAAGAGATCGTTGCTGCTGCGCTGGAATGCGGAAGCAAAGCCTTTTGCCTGATAACATCCTGTAAAAATGAGGAGGAGATCCTTTTGAACGGGATCAGGAGCCTGATATCCGATAAAAAGAAACTGGCAGTCTGCGACATTAAGGAGATCTCGGAAAAATTTACCGAAATTAAAGATGATATTCTTGATCTTGCGTTGGTCTGCTACCTGCTTTATCCCGGTAAAAATTCCTACACGGAATGCGATGTTACGAGAGATCTGGCAGGATCCGCACTCCCCGAAGTAAAAGAAGTTTTCGGAAAGATGACGCTCACGGAAGCTGTCCTTGACAACAGTTTTACGGGAGAAATGACAGCTAAAGCCGCTGAACTTTTGGGACATTATGCCCACGGCATCTGTGTTTCCGCATCAAAAGGCGTCCGGGAACTTAAGGAAAAGGAAATGTACGATCTATACAAAGATGTGGAGCTTCCTTTGATGTTTGATCTTCGTGAAATGGAAGCTGCAGGCATCGGTATTGACAGAAATGCCCTTAAGGAATACGGGAGCTTTTTAAACACCGATATACAAAAAGAAGAAAAAGAAATCTACAAGATCGCGGGAGGAGAATTCAACATCAATTCTCCGAAGCAACTGGGAGAGGTGCTTTTTGAAAAATTAAAGCTTCCCGGCGGAAAGAAGACGAAGAGCGGTTATTCAACAGCCGCAGAAGTGCTTGAAAAACTCAGATACGAGGATCCCATCGTAGATAAGATCTTAAAA
Source organism: Lachnospiraceae bacterium (assembly GCA_024691875.1). Lineage (GTDB taxonomy): Bacteria > Bacillota > Clostridia > Lachnospirales > Lachnospiraceae > RGIG3528. The sequence continues at coordinate 10,531 of JAILNG010000117.1, forward strand.
TACAGAGAACTCACAAAGCTTAAGAGCACCTACGCCGACGGCCTGGGAGCGTTTATATGCCCGGACGGAAGGATCCATACGAAATTCAATCAGACCGTGACCATGACGGGAAGGCTTTCCAGCACAGATCCAAATCTTCAGAACATTCCGGTCAGAAGAGAGTCCGGAAGAGAGATCAGAAAGATGTTTGTACCGAAAGACGGATGCTGCTTTGTGGATGCGGATTATTCCCAGATCGAGCTGAGACTCCTCGCTCACATGTCAGGGGATGAGAGCCTGATACAGGCTTATTCTTCCGGACAGGACATTCACAGGATCACAGCTGCCAAGGTTTTTGGCGTTGAACCCGGGGAAGTGACGAAGGAAATGAGAAGCAATGCCAAGGCCGTAAACTTCGGCATTATCTATGGCATGAGTTCCTTCGGACTCGGACAGGAGATACATGTTTCGAGAAAAGATGCCGAAGCCTACATTAAGCAATACTTCGCAACTTATCCCGCCATAAAAAACTATTTGGACTCATTGGTCGAATTTGCCCGAAACGAAGGCTATTCGATTACGTTATATAAGAGGAGGAGACCGATCCCCGACATTAAAGCTTCGAACTTTATGGTGCGTCAGGGGGCAGAGCGTATCGCAATGAACACTCCGATCCAGGGAACTGCCGCAGACATCATGAAGATCGCCCTTGTAAACGTTAACAGGGCTTTGAAGGAACATGGCTTAAAGTCAAAGATCCTGCTTCAGGTACACGACGAATTACTGCTTGAAGTACCCAATGACGAAAAGGAAGAAGTCAAGAAACTGGTTGCCGAAGAGATGATGAAAGCTGCGGATCTTCGTGTAAAGCTCGAGGTTTCCGTTGCTGCCGGCGAAAACTGGGATGCGGCTCATTAAACTATGAAAAAGAGTTTGGAAGACAAAATAATAATTGGCCTTACGGGAGGCGCGGGAAGCGGAAAGTCTTCCGTAGCCGACTATATTGTCAATAAATACGATGCGGAATTCATACATTGCGACGAGATCGCTCATGAACTCATGGCTCCGGGAGGGGCTACTTACGGACCTCTTCTTAAGGAATACGGAAAAGAGATCCTGGATGACAACGGACGTGAGATCTCAAGGCAAAAACTGACCGAGGCCGTTAAGAATTCGGCCGGAGGCTTCGAACGCCTGAACATGATCACACATCCTCTTGTTATCGAGGAAGTGATTAAAAGAATGGAAGACTCCGTTCATTCACTGATCCTCGTGGAAGCAGCGCTTCTCATTGAATCGGGGATAGACAAGCTCTGCGATGAGGTCTGGTTCATATATGCCTTCAGGGAAGAGAGGATCGGAAGGATCAAAGCGTCCAGAGACTGGTCGGAAGATAAGATACAGGCGATCATAAACAACCAGCTGAGTGATGAAGAATTCATTGCGGGATCTGATCTTGTGCTTGAAAATCACAATGGTTCCGAGAGCTGGAAGAAAGAAGCGGATGACAGAATAATGCTTCTTGACTCACTCAGATAAAATTGATAAAATTTAAATTTGTTAGATTTTAAACGGAGGAAGTCGGATATGGGCAAAGCGGATCAATACGTTTTCGGCCTCGATATCGGAACCAGAAGTGTTGTCGGTACCGTGGGATACAAAAAGAATGCCGATGATTTCACTGTGGTGGCACAGGAAGTCAAAATGCACGACACACGTGCCATGCTGGACGGACAGATCCATGACATCGGAAAAGTCGCGGAGACTATCAAGCAGGTTAAACGCAGTCTGGAAAAACAGCTGGGCGGAACCAAGCTCACCGATGTTTGCATTGCCGCTGCGGGACGTGTACTTAAGACTGTAACCGTCAGAGTGGATGAGACTTTCCCTGAAGAGATCACGGTTAAGGACGTAAACATACGCGAAATGGAACTCCTGGGCGTTGAGAAAGCTTACGCAGCGATCAAAGCCAATTCCAGAGAAGAAAACATTAATTATTACTGCGTTGCCTATACGGTAGTGCATTACTATTTAAATGATTTTCAGATGTCCAGTCTTTCGGAGCACAAGGCTTCAAAGATCGGGGCGGATGTACTCGCGACATTCCTTCCTGATGAGGTTATTGAAGGACTTTACACCACGGTTGAAAAAGCCGGACTTAAGGTCAACAACCTTACACTTGAGCCCATTGCGGCCATTCTTGTGGCAATTCCCGAGAAGTTCAGGCTGTTGAACATCGCTCTTGTGGATGTGGGAGCGGGAACAAGCGATATCTGCATAACTAAGGACGGAAGCATTACAGCTTACGGAATGATCCCCATGGCGGGAGATGCGTTGACGGAAGTGGTGGCAGCCAATCATCTTGTAGAATTCAACACTGCGGAAGCGATCAAGCTCGCTGCCGCAACAAAGAAGAAGTCGATCCCCTACACAGACATAATGGGGCTCAAACAAAAGACCACACCCGCCGAAGTCAATGCCGAACTCAAAAACAAAGTCGATGAGATGGCTAAGATGGTAGCGGACAGGATCATCGAAGTAAACGGCGGAAAGACTGTTTCCGCATGTTTTGTTGTGGGCGGCGGCGGAAAGATCGCAGGCTTCACGGACAGTCTTGCCAAGGCTTTAAAGCTTCCCAAGGAAAGAGTTGCGTTAAGAGGCGAAGAGGTGCTTTCCTTTGTTGAATCCGTTAACGGTGATTTTAAGCCGGATCCGATGTTTGTCACACCCATCGGTATCTGTTTGAATTATTACGAAAAAAAGAACAACTTTGTATATGCCTCCCTTAACGGAGACTCCGTAAAGCTTTATGATAACAATAAGCTTACGGTCATAGATGTAGCCATTGCGGCCGGCTATCCCAACGAAAATCTCTTCCCCAAGAGAGGTAAAGCGCTTGAATTTACTTTGAACGGACAGAACAGATTTGTGCGCGGTGAATTGGGTGAAGCGGCTGTGATCACCGTGAACGGCAAACCTGCGTCGGTGAACACGCTTATCGAGCCGAATGATGATATTACAATTGTAGAATCAACTGTGGGCGCAGACGGAACAAAGGATGTGGAGAGACTTCCGGAGTTTAAGAGCGAGATCACCTTCATCGTGGACGGAAAGAACATTACATGTCCCAAATTCATGTCAGCCAACGGTAATCTGGTTTCCGGTTATTACAGCATCAAGCAGGGAGATAAGATCGAAACACTGAACTATTACACCCTGGGCCAGATCCTGGAATGCCTGGGACTTGATTATAAAGAAGGCATATACGTAAACAACGAGATCGCCGACAAGGATACAAAGGTTTACGAGAACTTCAAGGTTGAACTTGAAAGAACTCCTGCGACTCCCGAACCTACATTGAGTGAAAAGGTGGAGGAGATCAAAGCAGGAAAACAGCAGGAAGAAGCGGTTGCTGCCGCTAAGAACGAGAAAAGTTTGAGGCATTTGACGAAGTTCCGAAGGTTGCAAAGAAAGCAGCCGCAGGAAACAGCATAGTGATCACTTTTAACGGTGTTCCGATGACACTTTCCGGTAAGAGTGAATACAGATTTGTGGATGCCTCCGATCAAAGCGGATTTGACATTAACAAGCCGCAGGGCAACAATCTTTTGATGACGATCAACAAGATGAATGCTGCCTTCATAGATTTAATAAAGGACGGAGACTCTTTGGAGTTACATTGGACAGAGAAATGAGAATTTGCAGCCTGGCAAGCGGAAGCAGCGGAAATTGTATTTTCGTTTCTTCCGGCTTGACTAAAATTTTGGTGGATGCGGGTGTCAGCGGAGTGAAGATCGAGCAGGAGCTTTCTGCGATCGGAGAAAGCATAGACAATATTGACGCCATGCTTGTCACTCACGAACACATAGACCACATTAAGAGCATGGGAGTTTTGGCGAGAAAACACGCCATTTCCATATACGGTACACAAGGAACCATAGAAGCGGCCATTTGCGGAAATCATCCCGTCGGAAAGATTTCACCGGCGTTAATTAATTATATTGAGCCCAATGAAGCCTTTATGATAGGAGATATTCTGGTAACGCCTTTTTCGGTTTCTCATGATGCGGCGGATCCCGTGGCCTATTGCTTCGAATCCGGCGGAAAGAAGATCGGAACCGCAACAGACCTTGGCTTTTTTGATGATTATACGGTAGAGAATTTAAAAAATTCAAGCATACTTTATCTCGAATCAAATCACGACGTTCACATGCTGGAGGCCGGCACGTATCCATATGCCTTAAAGCAGAGAGTGAAAGGTGAAAAAGGACACTTGTCCAACGACAGTTGCGCAGATCTGGTAGTCAGACTTTGCAATGAGTCGGAGATAAATGTGGGGCATGTTATTTTAGCACATTTGAGCGCAGAGAATAATTTCCCGGATTTGGCTTATGAAACGGTTAATTCGGAAATTAAAATAAAACTAAATCCGGACAAAAGACCGGAAATACACGTTGCTCCGAGAGGGGTTCATTCCTATATAGCGGAGATTTAACGATCAGGAGGCATTTATATGAAAAGGGCAGTAATTACCGTAGTGGGAAAAGATTGCGTGGGCATCATCGCGAAGACTTGCACTTACCTTGCGGAAAACGGGATCAACATTCTGGATATTTCCCAGACCATCGTCAAAGAGTTTTTCAACATGATGATGATCGTGGATGTAACCGACATTGATAAAGATTTCCTTGTGGTTGCAAACGAACTCGAGAAGCTGGGCGAGAAGATCGGCGTATCAATAAAGATCCAGCGCGAAGATATCTTCGACATGATGCACAGAATTTAAGGGGGCAGGTTTAAATGATCAATCGTTCCGAAGTAATGGAAACCAACAGCATGATCACCGATTCCAAGCTCGATGTGAGAACAATCACTCTGGGCATCAACCTTTTATCATGCATTGATTCCGATTTAAAGACCTGCTGTGACAAGATTTATGAAAAGATCACCACAGTAGCGGGAAAGCTGGTTGAAACCGGCGAAGCCATAGAAAAAGAGTATCAGATCCCCATTGTAAACAAGAGGATCTCAGTAACACCGATTGCGCTGGTTGGCGGCGCATGCTGCAAAAAGCCCGAGGATTTCGTAGAGATCGCAAAGACACTGGACAGAGCAGCAAAGAAGGTAGGCGTTAATTTCCTGGGCGGTTATTCCGCACTTGTGAGCAAGGGCATGACAGAGGCTGAAAAGAACCTCATCCTTTCTATTCCCGAAGCTCTTAAATGTACAGACATTGTCTGCAGTTCAATAAATGTGGGCTCCACAAAGACAGGTATCAACATGGATGCTGTACGTCTTCTCGGAGACGTTATCAAAGAAACTGCGGAAAGGACAAAGGACAATTCATGCATAGGCTGTGCGAAGCTCGTTGTATTTTGCAATGCTCCGGACGACAATCCCTTCATGGCCGGCGCATTTAACGGTGTCACGGAGGCAGATGCCGTCATTAATGTCGGAGTCAGCGGCCCCGGTGTGGTAAAGACCGCATTGGAGTCAGTAAAAGGCGAAAGCTTTGAAGTTCTTTGCGAGACTATTAAAAAGACAGCTTTCAAGATCACCCGTGTGGGACAGCTCGTGGCAAAAGAAGCATCAGAGATGCTGGGTATTCCCTTCGGCATTGTGGATCTTTCTCTTGCACCCACTCCCGCTGTAGGCGACTCTGTTGCGGACATTTTAAAGCTCATCGGACTTGAACAGCCCGGAGCTCCCGGAACCACAGCCGCACTTGCCATCCTTAACGATCAGGTAAAGAAGGGCGGTGTAATGGCTTCTTCCTATGTCGGAGGACTTTCCGGAGCTTTCATTCCCGTAAGTGAAGACAGAGGAATGATCGAAGCTGTCGAAAAGGGTGCTTTAACGATCGAAAAGCTGGAAGCCATGACCTGTGTATGTTCCGTCGGACTTGACATGATCGCAATTCCCGGAGACACACCCAATACAACCATTTCCGGTATCATTGCCGATGAAATGGCTATTGGAATGATAAATCAAAAGACTACTGCCGTAAGACTCATCCCCGTTATCGGAAAGAAGACGGGAGATAACGTTGAATTCGGCGGTTTATTGGGGTACGCTCCCGTTATGCCTGTTAACAGCTTTGATTGTTCTGCATTTGTTAACAGAAAGGGCAGAATACCCGCTCCCATTCATTCATTTAAAAACTGAAAGGCCGAAAAATGCAATACATTACAGAAAAATACGACTACAAAAACATTTTTTTCTATTTTGAACAGCTTACCAAGATCCCTCACGGCTCCGGAAATGTGGAAGCGATATCCAATTTCCTCTTAAGCTTTGCAAAAGAGCACGGAGCTAAGTGCAGACAGGATGAAAAGAAAAATGTGGTTGTTTTTCTCCCCGCAACAAAAGGCTATGAAAACAGAAAGACAATAATGCTGCAGGGACACATGGACATGGTTTGCGAAAAGGATTCCGATTGTCCTCATGATTTTAAGAAAGATCCCCTGGAACTGTACATTAAGGACGGCAGACTCAGGGCAAAGGGCACCACACTGGGCGGAGACGACGGTGTTGCAATAGCCTACATGATGGCTCTGATAGCAGATAAGGATGCGGAGCATCCCGCAATGGAGCTTCTCATGACAACAGATGAGGAGACAGGAATGTACGGTGCTCAGGCACTTGATACATCGGATCTTAAAGGATCCTATCTCATCAACATGGATTCCGAAGAAGAGGGAAGAGTTTTCTGCGGATGTGCGGGAGGACTCAGACAAAATTGTACTCTCGATATTGAAAGAGAAGAAGTAACAGGTACACCGGTTGACATTAAGATCAAAGGGCTGATCGGCGGTCATTCGGGCGTTGAGATCGACAAGAACAGGACCAATGCCAACAAACTCATGGCAAGGCTTCTGTTTGATCTGAGAGGATCTTTATCTTACAATCTTGTGGACATTCACGGTGGCAAACTGGACAATGCGATACCCAGAGAAGCGTTTGCGACCATTGTGGTTAAAGACTTTGATATTCAGGAATTTAAGACTGTTGCGGGAGGATTGGCTTCGAAATATAAATTTGAACTGGAAGCATCGGAACCCGACCTGGATTTTGAATTTTGTATCAATCCCACAGAAAAAACAGTTAATGCGATCAACGGAAATTCCTTCGGAAGTCTTTTGTATTTTATGATACAATCGCCGAACGGAGTTCAGAGGATGAGTTCAGCCATTCCCGGACTCGTTGAAAGTTCACTTAACATGGGAATTGTCTTTACGGAAGAGAAGCATGCCGTGATCAGGTTTTCTCTCAGAAGTTCAGTTACAAGCTATAAGAAGTTTATGAGCGATAAGCTGGAGTATCTTATTTCCATTCTCGGAGGAGAGACTTCCAGAGAAGGAAACTATCCGGCTTGGGAGTACAAAAAAGAATCCGAACTCAGAGATGTGTTTAAAAAACTCTATAAAGAGGAATACGGCACAGAACCCGTGTTTGAAGTAATGCATGCGGGACTTGAGTGCGGCTTGTTATTTGACAAATGCCCCGGACTTGATATAATCTCTATTGGACCTGACATGAAGGACGTACACAGCCCCAATGAAAGCCTGGGCTTGGAATCGGCCGTCAGAGTATATAAATTTCTTGAAAAGCTTATATGCAGGCTCAATTAATTTCAAGAAAGGAAAGAACTGATTAATGGATTCTTTTGATGACAACAAGATCAAAGATGCAAACATGTTTTCGGACGAAGTCGATAACGCCGAGACCGATGAGGGCAAAGAAGAGGATTTTGAATTCGAGGATCCCGAAGAGGCTTCTGCAGTCAGCGAAATGGTAAAAAACATCGCGGAAGGCGGAAACGGCAAAAAGCCTGCAAAGGATTCAGACGACGAGGATGAAGAGGAATGGGTTGTTCCGGAAACGACCCTGTTTACCAAGCTCTTTTCCGGAAAGAAAAAGTCTGCCAAAGAAAAGCCTGCAAAGGAAAAGCAAGTAAAAGAAAAGCAGGAGTACGAAGATAATGACGAGACTGAAGAAGAAGTAACGGAGAGAACGGAAGAGTCTTCTGAAGATTTAAACGATATCTTTGATATAGAGCTTTCTTTTGACAACGATACATTTGAAGAGAAAAAAGAAGATGTTAAAGAAGATGAGGATGATGAAGAATTCTTTGAGATCGTAAAGGAAGAAGCGGAAGAAACAGACAGCGCTTCCGAATTTGAAAACGAGCCTGTTGACGCTGACCTGACCGAAGAAGCTTTCCACAAGGAAGCTGAAAGAAAGGCAGCTGAAGAAGAGGCGATCAAAAACGACATCAAAGAGATGCGCTCCGCCGTAGAGGACATGATGTACAGCGGAGAGACATCCGAAGAAAGAGAAGCGAGACACAAGAAGGCTGCAGAGATCGCAGCGCTTCCCGTTATCGATCTTTCCGACATTGATTTCTTCTCTGATGATACAGGAACGGGAAATGCATCCACAGACGAAGTGATAGATGAGATCGGTGAACATCTTGCCATGTTTGTTAATGACGAGATTTCTGTAAAAAAGAAGAAATGGCCCAAAGTGGTTGCCTGTGTTGCGGGCTTTGTTCTGCTTCTGGCAGCGTTCCTTCTCTTTACGAGACCCGGACACACGGTTGTTTACAAAATGGTTGCAAGATTCATCTTTTCCAATGTTGAAACCGTGGATCCTCAGCAAAATGCAAGGATTGACGAGCGGGAGGCTTTGGAGAAGGACAAGGACGGTGAGTTTATTCATATAGAAACACCGACTCCTACTCCGGTTGTAACTCCCGAAAAGGTCGAGAACAGCCCGACACCGAGTCCGACACCGACGCCTTATGTGGATTATCATCCTCATTACGATCCGGATCCCTCAGTTATCAATATCCTGTTGATCGGATACGAGAACTATGAAGGCTATAAATACGGCAGATCCGACTCCATGATGATCGCTTCCCTGGATAAAGACGGCGGTCCGCTTAAGCTGGTTTCTCTGATGAGAGATATGTATGTTGAGATTCCGGGATACAATGATAACAGACTGAATGCGGCGTATTACTTCGGCGGTCCCGAGCTTTTGATGGAGACTATAGAACTTAACTTCGGCGTTGTTTGCGACGGATATGCCATCGTTGACTATTCCGGGTTTGAAAGCATTGTCGATTATATAGGCGGAGTCGAACTTTCTCTCACAGCCGAAGAATCAGAGTATCTGAACACAACAAACTATATTTCTAACAAGATATACAGAAACACGATACCGGGTTATCAGGTGTTGAACGGTAATCAGGTAGTGGGTTATTGCCGTATACGTAAGGTACCCAGTTCCAACGGACTTTATATGGACTTCGGACGTACCTATCGCCAGAGAACCGTATTGGATAAGATCTTTAACAAGTTTAAGGATTCTTCTTTGACAACTCTTTACGGTGTGATGATGGAGTGTTTTAAGTACGTTAAATGTTCGGAAAACCTGGAGCCCATCGCGGCAGAGTGCCTGGAAACAGTCGTAGAAAAGAAGATGTTTAAGCTTGAGACTTACAGAATCCCTGTCAGCGGACATTACACAAATGCCAAGGTTTCAGGAAGTACGGTTTACACTTACGACACCTTTAAGTACACTTCCGAAGAGTGGAGCAAGCTTCCCGGAGCTGAGGTGTTGTCTTACGACTCCGATAATGCCGACATTTTGCACGAGTATCTGTACGGCGGAAATTAAAGATTGATCATTTGCGGTATTTTCATTCGATTGAAAATACCGCTTTTTATGTTACCGTTCACACCCCGTTGTATAAGGTGACGGGGTTACTGCTTGCGCAGAATATACAACAAGATAAAACTCTTTGAAAGCAAGCTTTCAGAGTTTCATCTTGTTGTATATATGTGAACGGTAACAGAAAATATTTTATATTATTTTTCTTGCAAATTTGTGTAAGAGTAGTATAATCTAACAGATTATGCAAAAAGGAGAAAAAAATAATGAGTTACAAGACATTTACAATGGAGCTTGCTGGAAGAACTCTGTCAGTAGACGTCGGAAGAGTAGCCGCACAGGCTAACGGCGCCGCATTTATGCATTATGGTGATACGACCGTGCTTTCTACAGCAACGGCATCAGAGAAACCCAGAGACGGTATCGATTTCTTTCCTCTTTCGGTAGAGTATGAAGAAAAACTCTATGCGGTAGGAAAGATACCCGGAGGATTTACAAGGCGTGAAGGAAAGCCCTCGGAGAATGCTATCCTTACAAGCCGTGTTATCGATCGTCCCATGAGACCTCTCTTTCCCAAAGATTATCGTAACGATGTAACACTTAACAATATGGTAATGTCGGTTGATCCCGAGTGC
>JAILNG010000120.1 GCA_024691875.1 Lachnospiraceae bacterium
GAGAAAGTGAAGACTGCAAAGAGGACAGCTGTTGTTTTAATTGCAATCGTAGCTTTAATCGTCATCGGAATAGGTGCGGAGATAATTTTTCGATAGATCCTCCACATGGTAGAAAGATGAATATGACGATAATAATGTCCGTCGATATGAAGAAAGGTCAGATGAGAAAGGACGGGGGTGAACAGTAATGACACCCATATCCCTGTCCCCAAAGTGTCATAATACCGCTGTTGCTACAGAGATCAACAGGGTGATGGTTACAATTGAAACCGCAGTGGTGACTGCGATGGCTGAAGAGAGGATGGATGTGTCCATCCCCTTTTTTTCTGCCGTGATCATGGGCAGGTTTCCGACGGGAACCGCAGCCATGAGGCACATTGCAAGAGTGGCGGTCTTGTCGAAGGAAACAGCGTGCAGAATGAGCACGATCACTATGGGCAGAAAAACAAGGCGAAGGGCGATGAAGATCCATATGCGCAGATCTTTAAGTGAAGCAAGGAGATCAGATCTTGCAATGGATGCGCCCAAAAGCACCATAGACAGGAAAACAGTGGCATTTCCAACGTATTCTGCGGTGTTTGCAAGAATGGGAGGAAGGCTGATCCCGAACCAAAAAACAAGGAGGCTGATCACAGCCATGATTGTTCCGGGATTTAAAAGCTGACGTAAGGGATTGACCCCGCGGCCTTCTTCATTAGGGCCGGGACCCAGAGTCGCAAGGCCGTGAGTGTAAAACAGCAGACTGTAAAATATATTGATAACGATAACGTAAATGATCGCATTAGGCGGGAGAATGGCTTTTGCAATGGGGATTCCGAGAAAGCCCGTGTTTGTGTAAACGCACATGAGATTGTAGAACTTTCTTTTGTCGGGAGCCACACGAAGCAGTCTGGGGATCAGGTGCCCAAGGATCACAAGAAGAGCATAAAAAGCAATGCCCAAAACGGCTGCATAGATCAGGTCTTTGTGGCCTGCGGTTATGTTTCCGCCGAGGATCGATGCCAGGATCAGGGCGGGATTGCACACATCCACCACGATGGCTGACAGCTTTTTTGAACTTAATGTATCGACAACGCCTCTCTTTTCAAGAATGATACCGATAGCGACCAGCAGGCAGATGACGCCCATTTGTTGTAAAATTATTGAAATATCCATGTTTCTTCTCCGATCTTCATGATCAGCACAATATTTTATATTCCTTTTCCGGGTTTGTAAACAAAAAAGTTTGTTAAGTTATTGCGACTCACTGCAGGCTTGATTTGATGACGGTTTATGGTAAAATGTTATGGGCGTACAGAAAAGAAAAGGCGCAAAATGAAGATTTTTTATCACCTTCCGGGTTTGTTTGAATTTTACGAATTGTATAAAGTGTTTTTAAAACTCTACCGTGAACACAGAGAGTACTTCTATGACGACTGCGAGATCGGATCCGTTTACGGCGCTCCGGCAGACTGCCTTTGGGGCGGCGGCAGAGTGGGATATGGAAGCGAAAGAGCGGAGAACGTGGCGGCGCTCATGCAGGCATATGCTATCTCGGCCCGTCTCACCTTCAGCAACTCTCTGCTTAGAGAAGAGCATCTTTCCGACAAAAAATGTAATGCCTTGTGCAGGCTTTTTGAACACAACGGGAGTGTGGAAAACGGAGTGATCATATGCTCGGATCTTTTGATGGAGCACGTTAAGAAGCAATATCCGGCGTTTTACTTTGTTTCCTCCACTACCAAGGTGATCACGGATTTTGACGAGTTCAAGAAGGAACTTGACCGGAAGGATTTCAGGTTTGTTGTGCCGGACTTCAGGCTGAACAAGGAGTTTCGTAAGCTTGAAGCACTGACACGGGAAGAAAAAGACAAGACGGAATTTCTCTGCAATGAATGCTGCTTTTTTGGCTGCAAAGACAGAAAAGCCTGCTATGAAAATGTGAGCAGGAAAAGTCTGGGGGAAGATTGCCCGGAGCATATATGCACGGCTCCCGACGGAAGTAAGGGCTATCGTTTTTCGGAAGCCATGAAAAATCCGGGATTTATCGGAATTGAGGACATAGAGAAAACATATGCACGGATGGGCTTTTCCCAATTCAAGATAGAGGGGCGGAGCCTGGGAAGTGCGGTGGTGCTGGAATTTCTGCTGTATTATATGACAAAGCCGGAGTGGCAGCTTAAGGTCAGGGAGGAGATCTACCTGGACAGTATGCTGGATCTGTTTTAAGAAAGGACGAATGAGATGATAAACGAGAGATGGGTGTTTCATGACGAAGTGAAGCCGGAGGATCAGGGAAACGGCGTGGTGAGAAGGGTGCTTGCGTACAGTAAGGACCTTATGTGTGTCGAAAACACATTTAAAAAAGGCGCGATCGGGGCACTGCATCATCATCCCCACACGCAGATCACCTATGTTGTGAGCGGAAAATTTGAGTTTGAGATAGACGGGGTTAAGAAAATCGTGACGGCGGGGGACACCATGCTGAAGACTGACAGCGTGGAGCACGGGTGCATATGCCTTGAGGACGGCGTTTTGCTGGACATTTTTAATCCCATGAGAGAGGATTTCGTAAGTGACAGATAGGGCAGGGCGGAAAGATATGGAAAAGAGTAATGTTGTATTGATCGGAATGCCCACTTCGGGCAAAAGCACCGTGGGCGTCATAGCTGCCAAGATACTTGGCATGGACTTTGTGGACACGGACATTGTGATCCAGCAAAGGGAAGGGGCGCGGCTTTGTGAGATCATCGAAGAGCGCGGTGTAGACGGCTTCATGGAGTGTGAGAAACAGGCACTTTTGAGCCTCGATGTAAAAAACACGGTCATTGCCACCGGTGGCAGTGCGGTTTACAGTAAAGAAGCGATGGAGCATCTTAAAAGATCTTCAAAGGTTGCTTACCTTAAGGTCGAAAAAGAGGAGCTCTTCAAGCGTTTAAAGGAAGTAAAGGAGCGCGGTGTGGTGCTCAGAAACGGTGAGACTGTAGAGGATATGTACTACGAAAGAGTGAAGCTCTACGAGGAGTTCGCTGATTTAACGATCCCTGAGGAAAACGCGACAATCGAAGACACGGTAAGGGGACTAATAGCGGGACTTAGAAAAGGGGGAAGATGATGAAGGAGATCATGGTTTTGGGGACTTTCCACATGGAAAGCGATGCGGACGTGGTGAATGTTCAAAACAAAGAGATGCTTGAAGAAATGGATTCCGAGTTTGAAAAATTAA
>JAILNG010000051.1 GCA_024691875.1 Lachnospiraceae bacterium
TCTCCCTGCCGCGGCGAAATATTCCCGTTTTTGTATGCCAAAACGTTGCTTTCTCTCACTCTGTGGCATACTTTTCTCTTTTTCACCATCTGCCCGGGCACACATACACCTATATTTTATGCCACGGCAAGTGTTATTCCACTGCCGTGGCATATCAGTCTCTCTACGCCGCTATCTCAAACTTTCCTGTTTCCAGTTCATACTTGTAGACGCTGTCGGAAAGGTAGTCACTCTCATTAACCACAGTTTCATTCACGCCTTTAACAGTATCATAAAGCATTTTGAGGTCATATGCCTCGATCTGCGGGACGATTATGACTTCATGAATACTCGAGGGTAAGATGTAAATGTTTCCTCCCAGCCTCTCCGCTATATTTTTAAGAACGTCACTCATCAGCATCACCGCAGCACCGAACATCCCCGAGTCATTCGTGCAGACGTAGATCTCGCTTTGATCCAGTTTTCCGTCTCCGGGCATATAATCTTCGGCTATGCAGCCTTCGCAGATGCGTTTAACAAGATCGGCAAGTTTGTAAAGCCTTGTCTTAAAAAGATTCCCTGTGTTTTTTTGAGCAAGTTTGAACAGCTCAGTTCTGTTAAGCTCCGCCTTTTCAAGCTGCTCTGCTTTTAAGGGTTCCGAGGTTCTGATCCCGTCCTCTTGAACATTAAGCCACCTGTAACCAACCGTAATGTCCAAAACATCATCGCAGGGAAACTCTTTCTTTAATCCTTCTGCTGCCTTTCCGCTCATTACGCGCATAAAAAGTGTGTCCTTATTAAGTTTTCTTTCTTCCATTTGATTCTCCTGAATGTAAATGCAGAGTCTGCCATGAAACTGCTTTAGAATTACCGAGAAGATAAAGATGAAGCTTTTACATTTTAGCACGAAAAAAAGTCCGATACAAGACCGGACCTTTGTTTGATTCGTAGAAAATAAGGTGTCATTTTTGTGCAAGTTTCACAAAAGTTTTTGACGTCTAAAACTTCCTCAAAGCCTTACGCTATAAGGGTTGACGCCACATTTGCAGGTACAGGTCTGCTGTAAAGGAAGCCCTGAGCCTTGTTGCAATTCATACGTCTCAGCATCTCTTCCTGAGCGTTTTCTTCAACGCCTTCTGCCACTACAAGCATATTAAGAGCCTGCGCAAGACTGATGATCGTTTCAACGATCTTCTTATCCTCGTTGTCGATGGTAACCGCTTCCATGAAGCTCTTATCGATCTTCAGGTTATCAACGGGAAGCTTCTTCAGATAGTTCAATGAAGAATATCCTGTTCCGAAATCATCCAATGAGAAGAGTATTCCGAACTGCTTCAGTTTTTCTATTGTCTTAATAGCATAATTTACGTCTTCGATAGCAACGGTTTCGGTGATCTCAAGTTCAAGATAAGAAGGATCGATACCGTATTCCGAGATCATGTCCGTAACGTAATCGATGAGGAAAGGATCTCTGAACTGCTTTGCGGAAAGGTTTACAGCGATCATAACCTTGTTTCCGGATCTGTGCCAGTCTGAAAGCTGCTTGCATGCCTTATTAAGGACGATCTTACCCAATTCAATGATGAGGCCGCACTCCTCCGCAACGGGAATGAATTCATCAGGGAAAAGAAGTCCCTTCTGAGGATGATGCCATCTGATGAGTGCTTCGAAACTTGCTACTTTATTTGTCTTCAGGTTAACCTGAGGCTGGTAATAAAGCTCGAACTGATTCTCCATAATGGCTTCTCTCATCTCCGCCTGAAGCTTTACGCGGTTGGACATCATCTGCTCCATGGGATTGTCGAAGATCCTGTATGCATTCTTGCCTGAATCCTTGGCAACCAAAAGAGCTGTATCGAGATTTCTTGTTAAAGCCTGAAGTGAAGGGCAATTGTCTCTGGAAACTACCAGAACACCCATACTTGCGCTGACAGACACATCCTTATCGTCCATAGCCTTGAAATGCTCAACGCTGAAGATGTGCATGATCTCAACAGCCTTCTTCTCGCATTCGTCTCTGCTTAAAAGTCTGTTGAAAAGGATGATGAACTCATCCCCGCCGACACGTCCGATAAAATCCTCGTCTCCGAGTGAAGATTCAAGTCTGTCGGCAACGGAAGCGATGACCGCATCTCCGTTTAAATGTCCCATCGTATCATTGATGACCTTAAAGTCATCCAGGTCGAGGTCGATCACAGTGAAAAACTCACCGGGATAATTCTTTTTGATCTCATTTTCCAGTTTGTCCATAAAGGCAACTCTGTTCGGAAGCTTGGTAAGATAATCGGTGTATGCCACCTCTTTCATCTGTTCCTTGTTTTCCCTGAGTTCGTCGTACTTTTCGAAGAGCTCTGTCTTTGTATTAGATACTTCATCATAAGCCATTTTCAGATCGACGTAGCTTTCTTCGAGTTTGGCATCCGCTCTTTCCGCTCTCTTCTCGGCCTTGATGCGCTTTGTAATATTGATACAAAGAGCCACAACAAGTCCCGCAAGCAGCAATGTCAGAAGGATGTCTCCCACCGGACCGTACTGTATGAAACTGATTTGTTTTAGCAATAAAGGCATTTGATTTCCCCTTTCGAAACAATATAGGTTGCTCCATTTTCGCCTTATAGTCAACCCTATTAAAGCATATAAATTCAAATCTCGCAACTCAAAATTTATCATAATTTTATAATATTTATTTATTTTTGTTATATCTCTCATTTATGAAAAACAGGAATTCCGCGTAGTATCGCAATTGTAATGTACACCTGTTTTGACCGATGTATAAACACTTCAAAAATTGAATAAATATTAGCAGTTCTTTTTTTATTTATACGCCGATCTGTCACATAACTTATCAAAAATTCCAAAAACAGATCGCCATACATTTTTGTTAACTGTCCTTAACTTTACATACTCAGATAAGTGGTGTAAAATCGAAATAGCAAGATAATCTGACTAACGGGAAGGTTAATATGAACACTATAACAATTATCTCACTCACAGCCCTTTTAATCGTCAGCATGATCCATTTGTACGGAACCTACAAATGTAATCCGAAGATCCGCAGGTTCACCAAATGGCTTTTGCTTCCCCTTATGATGGTGGCATATTGGTTTGCCGTACCCTCACCAAATCTTTACGTGCTGGCCGCTTTCTTCTTCAGTTGGGCAGGCGATGTTCTCCTGCTCGGTCGCGGTCCTCACTTTTTTGTTCTCGGCGGTATCGCATTCCTTTTAAGTCATGTGTGTTTCATAAGCGCCTATTGCTCAAACATTAACTTTAAGGCTGTCCCCTATGCGACGATCCTTCCGCTCTTATTCCTTTTTATAGGCTTTATCTACATGGTACGCGGCAATCTCAAGGACTACGTACCCAAGATGTTGAAGATCCCCATGGTGGGCTATCTGATGGCCAACGCGATAATGAACACCTTTGCTATGATGCAGATGTTTTCAAATCCCTGTGCCGCCACCATCACCGTTTCTCTCGGAGCCCTGCTCTTCTTCTATTCGGACGTCCTTTTGTTCGGCGTACGCTTTCACAAGAGCAATTCTCTCTATAAGAGACACTTCCTGGAGATGCTGTCCTACATCCTCGGTGAATTCCTGATCTGCTACGGATTCATGCAGATGTAGCGCTGTGCAACTGTCGATCATTCGTAATTGCAATCCGCAATCAGCTGAAGACAATGATATTCGCAATCCTCTCGGCTGCTTGCTCATAACGCCGGAACTTCTGTTTCTGCGTTAAAATATTGACAACCTGATAAGCAGACAAATGCCGTCGAAAGATCACTTTCGGCGGCATTTTTAGCGGAAGCGGTGGGATTCGAACCCACGAGCCCTTGCGGGCTACCTGATTTCGAGTCAGGGCCGTTATGACCGCTTCGATACGCTTCCATAAATTTAAAGTCCGATTTATCCGAGAGTAAAAAGCTTTTCCTTTCATGTATCTGAGGGGCTTTTCAATCTCGTTAAAGCCGTGTTGTCAACAAACTCCTCGCACAGCGCACAATAAGATAACATAATTGTTTTACAAATGCAAGCAAATTTTTTTATTGCATAATAAAAAGTTCCACAATGTTTTTTTCGTCAATCTTTCCGACTTTAAAATCCTGTTCCAGCTGCACTCCAAACTCAAGCTTTCTGCGGATCGCAGACGTTTTGAAGCTTCCCACCTGTCTCATCAGCTTTTGTGTGACAAAAGGATGTACCGAAAGTGTCCGGGTGATCTCATCCGCAGACTTTCCCGCCGCCTTCAATTCCTTTGTAACCAGCAGCTGTGTGTAATGCTTGATCAGCATGCGCCAGGTAAGCTGTACGGGCTGTTTCAATGCATTCAATTCATCATACACACGAAGCGCACGATGCTTGTCTCCGTTCGCTATCGCATCGGTCAGATCAAAGATCACGGCATTCAGCTGACGCGTGCATATGCTTTCTATATCGCTTTTCTCTATGGAAGGCCTGTCCAGCGCAAAAAATCCCAGCTTTTCGATCTCTATCTTAAGATTTCCCATGTCTGTTCCGGACCACTCTGCCAGATAGGAGGCTGTAGCAGCTGAAATAGCCTTTCCGATGGCTTTGAATTCGGTTCCGATCCACAGGAGCAGATCCTTTTCATCCAAAGCATTCATTTCGCATGCATAGCCGATGTCCTTCACAGCCTTAAACGCTCTTCCTCGCCTGTCAGGTTCGTCCTCAACAAACACCACCACGGTGGTCTCCGGGATCTCTCTCAAATAATCCGCAAATGGGTCCTTACCGCTGTCCTTGTCCTTTTTCCCATCATCCGGCGCATCTTTTTTTGACGCCTTGAATTTGCCGCATCTGTTTACGAGGATCAGTCTTCTGTCGGCAAAAAAAGGCATAGTGTCACACATGCCCTTAAATTCGTTAAAGTCAAATGAATCCCCCTGTATGACAGTCAGATTCATGTTGTCATCCTCGGGGATCACAGCTTTTTTCAGCTTATCTGCATAGAGCTGTTTAAGATAATTCTCACTGCCGTATAAAAGATAGACTCTTTTGTATTCACCTGTTTTAATGTCGTTTTTAATGTTTTTCATGACAAGGATTATAGCACAAAAAATCCGCGACATAAAGTCGCGGAAAAGATTTTTAAATATAATGTACCGACTGTTGTTTTCGGTTCAGGACTCGGTGTTAAAGAGCTGTGAAATGTAATCGTTTGCTCTGTAATTTCCGGTACTTGTGTAATTTGATGCGGGAGTAGCCTTTCCTGTACCTGCCGCTGCGGAAGAATTGATCTTTCCGATCTTATAGGATGCCTGATATCCAAAGCTTCCCACGCCGTTGAACATTGAGGATTTTGATGTGGAATAAGCATTCTTCCATTTGTCCTCGTCAAAGGTGATCTTATTGTCCGTTCCCAGTTTCATACCGAGCTCGTTCAGCATTCCGGAATTCTTCTTCATGTAATTTACAAGAGAAAGAGTGTCCTTCAAAACACTTTGACGATTAACATTGACCGAACTTTCGATCAGGGAATTGTAGCTTTCCGCAAAGCCCTTGGCAGCAGCCAGAGAGCTGTCCGCATTTTCTTCCTTTGAAAAATCGATCTTCCTGAGTTTGCTTACGGAATCCTTGAGATTCGAAGCATCATCGGAAACAGTCTTAAGATTTGAAATTTCTGAGGTTACCGCATCAGTAGCAGAAGAACTTCCGTTGTTTCCGTACTTCTCGTAATAGGCCGAAAGAAGTCGTTTGTAAGAGCCCTTTTTGATCATTGTCAGGTCACTGAAAGCATTGCTCCCCAGTGCCGAGAAAATGTCACTTGATCCGGTGGTATTTGCCTGATTCGTCTTTTTTGAAGAATTGCCGTTCATGCTCTCCAAAAAAGAGTTCAAAGCCGCTGCCGAACCGCTCTTTCCGGAATTCCCGTTGTATAAGGCTTTATACAGATTTGAATTTGTAAGAGATGAAATGTTGGCCATGATCGCCTCCCGGAACACAAGTTCCTGTAATACAAACAAAAGTTATCCCTCTGTTTGTATTATACCTTATAACTCCCACAAATGTGTGTCAAAATTCTAAAACTTTTGTAAGTACGGTGTAAACCAAATTTAAAGCCCCTGAATGACAGCGTTTTACGATCAGGCGGTTACGATCTCGCTTGCCTTTTTAAGGCCAAGCTTTTCGATTGCATCCTGTCTCATCTTGTACTTAAGTATCTTACCTGCCGCGTTCATCGGGAAACCGTCAACGAAATCAATATACTTGGGCACTTTGTGCTTTGCCATATGATCCATGATGTACTTCTTCATTTCATCGACAGTCATAGTCTCGCCCTTCTTTAAAACTATGCATGCCATGATCTCTTCACCCATAGCTTCGTCCGGAACTCCGATAACCTGAACGTCCTGAACTTTATCATGAGTGTAGATGAATTCCTCGATCTCCTTGGGATAAATGTTCTCACCGCCGCGGATGATCATGTCCTTAAGACGACCGGTGATCTTGTAGAAGCCGTCTTCCGTCTTGCATGCAAGGTCTCCCGTATGGAGCCAGCCGTCCTTGTCGATCGCGGCAGCTGTAGCCTTGGGCATCTTGTAGTAGCCCTTCATGATATTGTAGCCTCTTGCAACGAATTCGCCTGTGATGTTGGGGCCCACTTCTTCTCCTGTTTCGGGATCCACGATGCGGCACTCGATCTCGGGAAGATTTCTTCCGACAGTGTTGACTCTCTGTTCGATGGTGTCTGTGGTGCAGCTCATGGTACATCCGGGTGAAGATTCTGTCTGGCCGTACACAATGGTGATCTCGGTCATATGCATCTTATCCACAACGTCCTGCATAACAGCTACAGGACACGGACTTCCCGCCATGATACCTGTTCTCATGTGAGAGAAATCCGTCTTTTCAAAGTCCTTGTGCTGAAGCATGGCAATGAACATGGTAGGAACGCCGTGGAAAGCGGTGATCTTTTCCTGATTGATGCATGCAAGAGAGGACTTGGGTGAGAAATAAGGAATGGGGCACATGGTAACACCGTGTGTAACGGATGCGGTCATTGCAAGAACCATTCCGAAGCAATGGAACATGGGGACCTGGATCATCATTCTGTCTGCGGTGGAGAGATCCATGCGGTCTCCGATGTTTTTTCCGTTATTTACAATATTATAATGTGTAAGCATTACACCCTTGGGGAAGCCTGTGGTTCCCGAAGTATACTGCATGTTTGCAACATCATCCTTATCAACGTTTGCAGCCATCCTGTAAACTTCCTGAACGGGAATGGAATCTCCCATGCGAACAGCTTCGTTCCATGTGAGGGCTCCCTTCATCTTGAAGCCTACCGTAATTACGTTTCTGAGGAAAGGAAGGCGCTTTGCATGAAGATGTTTGCCCTGCTTTCTGTCGGCAAGTTCGGGACAAAGTTCTTTGATAATGCCTTCGTAATCCGAATCCTTGTAGCCCTGGATCATTACAAGGGTGTGAGTGTCGGACTGCTTTAAAAGATATTCTGCTTCATGGATCTTGTAAGCAGTGTTCATGGTTACAAGAACAGCGCCAATCTTCGTGGTAGCCCAGAAAGCGATGTACCACTCGGGAACGTTGGTTGCCCAAACAGCGACCTGATTTCCCTTTTTAACGCCCATTGCGATGAGTGAACGGGCAAAGTTGTCCACGTCCTCTCGGAATTCGGCGTAAGTCCTCTCGTATTCAAGAGTGGTGTACTTGAATGCTGTCTGATCCGGGAATTCGTTTGCTATATCATCAAGCAGCTGAGGGAAGGTCTTTTCGATCAAAGTCTCCTTCTTCCAGAGGAATTTACCTGTATGCCTGTTGTTGTAATAGTAGTGCTTTTCCTTCTTAGAATTTCTGATCAGATTATCCATCTGATAGAAGTAGTGTGAGAAAACGGTTTCTGTATCCACATCTTCAATGTAAGAAGGATCCCATTCAAGAGAAATGAATCCGCTGTAATTTACGGAACGGATGGCATTGATCATGTCATTTAAAGGAAGGATACCGTCTCCCAAAAACTCGATCTCTCCTCTCTCGTTTTGATCGAGAACATGAGCGAGTTTCACGTAAGCACCGAGATTTGTGATAGTTGTGTCGGGATCTTCATCAGCACAGAAGTAGGTGTCGTGCATGTTCCAGTCCGCACCCAGAAAATCCGTCGCATAGTACTCCAAAAGATCTCTCAGCTTCTTCGTGGAAGAAAATGCACCCGTGGTCTCGATGATGATCTCGACTTCCAGTTCGTGAGCATATTTCAGTGCTTTGTCCAGGAATTCATATATATTCTCGTCACTTCCGCCTGCAGCATGCACCTTCACGTATCTTACAGACAAAGCTCTTGCCGTATCCATAAGCTTTACAAAGCCGTCGAAGTACTCACTGTCCGCCTTTGTATCCGCAATGTTGAGGCCTGAATCAATAGCTGCAATGGAAATACCCTTATCCGAAAGAGCTCTCTTGGTAACACCCGCAGTCTCTACCGAAAAGGGCGAAATGTTGCTTTTAAAGCAATCTGCGTCAATGTCATGGATCTCAATTCCCTGAAATCCCATTTCCTCAGCAAAGGAAAGGACTTCTTCAAATGACATGTCTGTGTATTTTGTGGAAAAACAAATGTTCATTTTAAATCCCTCCTGCCTTATTCTTCGGTATATACGATCTTATTGATGGCATTAATGTATGCTCTGACGGATGCTCCGATAATGTCTGTGGAGATTCCGGTACCGGAATAAAGGTTTCCGTTGACACGGAGTTTAACCACTGCCTGTCCCATCGCTTCGCGTCCTTCTGTAACGGACTGGATCTGGAAATCATCCAGTTCATAATGATGTCCGAGGATCTGTTCGATAGCTTTAAAGGAAGCATCGATGGGGCCGTCTCCGACTGAAATTCCCGAAAGAGCTTCTCCGTTCTTAATGAGCTTTATGTTGGCACTTGCGGAAATGATGTTTCCGGAGTTGATAACGTAGTTCTCAAGCTTATAGGTCGGAGGCACCTGCAAAGCGGAGCTGGCGACTATAGCCTCAAGCTCGCGGTTGGAAACCTTGTCTTTCTTTTTTGCCACTCTCATAAATGCTTCGTAAACGTTTGCCGCATCCTCTTCCGTAAGTTCGTATCCGATCTTTGCACACGCATCATTGATCACATTGATGTCATCATTTGCATCAAAGAACAACTGATCTTCGTTATCTGTCGTAACGATGTGTGTTCCGTTCTCTGCGTGTCCCAGCATTCTCTGCATCTGACTCACGCTTCTTTGAAGCTCTGTTTTTACGATGTTCATCTCTGCATCCAGAGCCTCTCCTCGTTTATCAAAGAGCTTTACAACACTGGTGACGGCAGGGAAGCCACCGCCGCAGACTGTAGTCTTAAAGTTTGTGGCACCGCCCTGAGCTGCGGCATTTGCGCATGCTGTAGCCATGTCCAGTTCATTTGAAAGTTCTACCGAAAGCTCTTTTTCCTTAAGTTCCGGAACATTTTCAAAAAGCTTTTCAATGAAAGACTTCATTTCATCGGGAAGCATCACTCCCGCGGTATCGCAGACCGTGATCTTGTTTGCGCCTGCTTCGATGGCAGTCTGTACAGCTGAACAAACGAAAGGAAACTCTGCTCTGGAAGCATCAAGAGCTGAAAATTCCACATTCTTTGAAAGACCTGCCGCTTCCGTAACCAGTTCCTTGATCATCTCTATGACCTGAGGTCCTTTCTTTCTGCAAACGTACTCCATCTGTACGGCAGACACCGGAACAGCCACCGTCAAAGTGGGCTTCTTTGCCTTAGCTATGCAATCCCACGCTCTGGTAACACCTTTTTTTGTAAAACCTACGGGGATTGATACTCCGCTCTTCTTTAAGGTTCCCGCTATGGTCTTTACAAGAAGTTCCTGTCCCTTTGAATCCCCTAATTCAGGCAGCTCGATGCAGGTGTAGTTCACCTTGTCCATGATCTTTGCGATCTCTACTTTCTCTTTAAAAGAAAGCGTTCCGTTGTTCTTCTCGCATTCTCTGATCGTAATGTCAGTAAAACCGATGTTTTTCATATTCTTTCTCCTTCTGATTCAAGAATTGCCCCCGCCGGCTTTTCGTCATGTTTTAAAACAAAAAGTCCCGGAAGCGTTTTTCGCTTCCGGGACGATAAATATCAATTTACCGCGGTACCACCCGTGAATTTCAGATGTTGCCATCTGCTCTCATCGGACTCATTCTAAAGTCCTAAACCATGATAACGGGGTTAGCCGTAGTTCCTTATAAAACATGAGTTTTTGGGGAACTCCGCTCCGGCAGGAGACAGCTCTGGATCTCGTTATCCGCTCTCACCATCCGCGGACTCTCTGAAAATCGAAATTTTCCATGCTTAATGCCTTCATTGCGTTTCTGTAATGCAATGCATTATAGTTGAATGCAGTGAAAAAGTCAAACAGTTTTTTTTGAATTTTTTTATTAACCCGATTTATAGTTACTGTTCACACACCCCAGCCCAGCATTCGCAATCCGCTTCGCTACTTGCTCATGTGGGTGGGGGTGTTACTGCTGCGCAGAATATGCAAGATGCTAAAACTCTTTGAAAGCAAGCTTTCAGAGTTTTGGCATCTTGCATATCTGTGAACAGTAAC
>JAILNG010000052.1 GCA_024691875.1 Lachnospiraceae bacterium
TTCTATCCGGACGATTCGATCTTCGAAACGGTTGAATTCAAGCCCGAAGTTATTACCAAGCACTTAAAAGAATCAGCTTTTTTGAACAAGGGGCTGACTTTGAATTTCAAGGATGAGATCAATAAGACGGAACTTACCTTCTGTGAAGAAGAAGGAATTAAGAGCTACGTCAATTATCTCACAAAGGCTTCGGAAAGAGATAATGAAAGCTTTAAGACTCTTATTCCCGAACCGATTTACATTGAAGGACAGAGTGGAGACATTGATGTGGAGGTAGCTTTCACCTACACAAATTCCTATTCCGAAAACATCAATTCCTATTGTAACAGGATCAATGTTGTAGACGGAGGAACTCTGGTAACAGGCTTTAAATCCGCACTTACGGGTATCATGAACAAATATGCCCGCGAGTTGGGAATTTTAAAGGATAAAGATGAAAATTTTGACGGCAAAGACATTCGTAACGGAATTGTTGCCATCATTTCAATAAAGCATCCGGATCCTCAGTTTGAAGGACAGACAAAGACAAAACTGGGTAACACCGATGCAAAGCAGGCTGTAGACGATGTGTTCACGGCTGAAGCTACAAGGTACTTTGACAAGAACATTGAGGAACTCAGGGCTATCCTTGAAAATTCAATGAAATCATACAATGCAAGAAAAGCGGGAGACAAGGCGAGAAATGCCGTTTTGAAGCAGTTGAACGATGTGGACACAAGAAGCAAGCTGGCAAGCTGCTCTTCAAAAAAGTCCGAAGAGTGCGAGATCTACATCGTAGAGGGTGATTCCGCCGGAGGTACCGTAAAGACCGCCAGAAACAGAAAAACTCAGGCAGTGCTGCCTCTCAGAGGAAAGATCCTGAATGTTGAAAAGGCACCCCTTGAAAGGATCCTCACAAACAATGAGATCAAGACAATGATCGCCGCATTCGGTTGCGGTATCGGCGATGATTTTGACATTACAAAACTCAGATACGACAAGATCATTATCCTTACGGATGCCGATGTGGACGGTGCTCACATTTCCACACTCATGCTGACTTTCTTCTACAGATTTATGCCCGAACTTATCATGGAGGGCAAGGTTTACAGAGGGATGCCGCCTCTTTATAAGGTGGACTACGAAGCAGGAAAGAAAAAAGGCAAGGAATCCAAGTATCTTTTTAACGACTTCGAACTTGAGAAGTTCAGAAAAGAAGGTCATAAGATCCTGGCTTTACAGAGATACAAAGGTCTCGGAGAAATGGATGCCGAGCAGCTTTGGGAAACCACACTGGATCCTTCTTCGAGAGTTCTGGCTCAGGTGTCGATCTCCGATACGGTGGAAGCAGATGAGGTCACTACTCTTCTTATGAGTTCCAACGTTCCGCCCAGACGCGATTTCATCATGACCGAAGCCAAGTACGCAAACGTGGATGTCTAAAACTTTGATGCCCACGGAGCAGTCATTATATACAAAAAAGTGAAAGCGAGTGTAACTCATGGCAGATAGAAAAGAAGCTGAAGCAAAAGCAGCTGAACTTATACAACTTGATTTTTCGGAGGAAATGAAAACTTCCTATCGTGACTATGCTGTAAATGTAATCATCGATCGAGCGCTTCCCGACGTAAGAGACGGTTTGAAGCCGGTTCAGAGAAGAATTCTTTATGCAATGACGGAACTTGGACTCGATCCCAAAAAGCCCCACAGAAAGAGCGCACGTATCGTCGGAGATACGATGGGTAAATTCCACCCCCACGGCGATTCTTCCATTTACGAAGCATTGGTTCACATGTCGGAGGATTTCTCACTTTCAATCCCGCTGATCGACGGCCACGGAAACTTCGGTTCGCTTGACGGTGATCCGGCGGCAGCAATGCGTTATACGGAAGCAAGGCTTTCCGAAGGCGCAATGACAATGCTGGAAAATCTTGACAACAATCTGGTGGATTACAAGCCCAACTTTGATAATTCCGAAAAGGAGCCTACGGTACTTCCCGCACTGCTGCCTAATCTTTTGATCAACGGAACCACAGGTATCGCGGTAGGTATGGCCACAAACATTCCGCCTCACAATGCCGGAGAGGTCATTGACGGCTGCATCGCCTACATGGAAGATCCGGACATTACGATCGAGGAACTCATGAGCTACATTCCCGGCCCCGATTTCCCCACAGGCGGCGTCATTGTCAATTCCGACGCGCTCCCGGGCATATACGAAACGGGCGAAGGCAAGATCAGGGTCCGTGCCAAGACAGAGATAGAAAACGGAGAATACGGAAGAAAGAATATTGTTGTAACGGAGATCCCCTACACCAGTTCCGGAAACAAGACAAAACTTGTGGAGAGCCTGGTGGATCTTATGAAGAATAAGACCTTTGAGGAGATCTACGACGTTAGGGATGAGAGCTCCAAGGATGTCCGCATTGTTATCGAAGTAAAAAAAGACAGGGATGTGGAAAATCTCCTGAACGGACTTTTTAAGAAGTCTCCCCTGGAGGACACCTACAGTGTCAACCTTCTCGCGGTAAAGGAACAACAGCCGATTGTCTTTAATCTTAAGAGCCTGATCGCCGAATTCATCACTTTTCAGGAAGAAATTTACACAAGAGAGTACAAGAATCGTCTGGAGAGAGCTAAGGACAGGAGCGAAGTTGTTAACGGACTCCTCAGAGCTACAGATGTTATCGATCTCATTATCGAGATCTTAAGAGGAAGTACTTCCGTTAAGCAGGCAAAAGAATGCCTCACAAAGGGAGAGACAAAAGACATTAAATTTAAGAGTAAGAAATCCGAAGAGGAAGCAAAGAAACTGGATTTCACGGAAAGACAGGCGGAAGCCATTCTTTCCATGCAGCTTTCAAGACTCATCGGACTTGAGATTAAGAAGTTGTACGAAGAACAGGAATTGTTAAATTCGAACATCAAGGAATTTGAAAAGATCCTTGGTTCCGTTAAGGAACTTCATAAGGTTATTAAAAAACAGCTTCAGGAATTCAGAAAGAAGTTCGGTACACCCAGAAAGACAGACATTACATTGATCGAGCAGACCAATTATGTTGTGGAAGAAAGGATCGAGGATATTTACGTCCTGATCGATAAGTTCGGCTACACAAAATCGGTTGATGCGGCAACTTTCTTAAAAGCTTCAACAGACCAGTTGAAGGAATTCTTATATTGTATTAAAATGAAGAGTAACGATCGACTCTGTGTCTTCACGGCAGAGGGTAACATGTATCAGGTAAAAGCAACTCAGATCCCGAGAGGAAAGATCAAGGACAAGGGAACGCTGATACATCAGATGATCCGCCTCGGCAAAGAAGATATCGTACTTTATACGGGCTTTGAAGAACTGTTTGAATGTTCGCTTCTGTTTGCTACAGAGGGCGGTTACGTTAAGATCGTTTCAGGTATTGAATTTGATACCACCAGACTTCAGGTAATGGCTACAAAGCTGGATGAGGGAGACAGGGTTGTTAACATTGTCAAGCTCACAGCCACAGACATTCTTTCCGAGAACCGTAAGGTCATTATGATGACCAATGCGGGACTTTCGCTCGGATACGCACTGGAAGAAGTTGCGGAGTTTAAAAAGACCAGCCGTGGAGTCAGAGGTATTTTGCTCGAAAAGAATGACAAGGTTTCGCTTACAACAGTTGTTACACCCACAGATGAGAACTTTGAATACAAGGGAAAAGAAATCCCTGTAAAGAAGATAAAGATCAGAAAACGCGGAGTAAAAGGACTTAAAACTTCTCTATAAGGAGGAAGATTTATGGACAACAACAAGGTAATCCGAACACTTAGCAAGGCTTATTTCGGTGTGTATTTCGTTAATCTCGAAAATCATGCCTATGAAGAAGTTTATGCCCAGGACTTCATTAAAGAAATAATTCCGTCAAAGGGAAATTCTTATGAGGGCCTTATGGATGATGTGATTCCCAGAGTGTACGAGCAGTTTGCAGACGACATTAAAAAACTTGGTGACTCCGAGAACACAAAGATTCAGCTGACCAATGCTGACTCATTCTTTGTGGAATGTAAAACAAAGGTCATCGGATGGATAAGGATCGTCATGATGGCAGCGGATCGAAACGAGAAGGGTGAGGTGACTTCGATTCTCGTTGCGGGACAGAACATCGATGAGGAGATGCAGGATGCCATCGAAGCAAGAGAAGAGATGAGGGCAGCCTACGTTGAAGCAAACCGCGCAAATGCATCAAAAACCGAATTCCTCTCTAAGATGAGTCATGACATCAGAACTCCCATGAATGCCATTATGGGAATGACTACCATCGCCGCAAAACATTTGGATGACAAAGAGAAGGTCAGATATTGCATAGAAACCATCAGCGAAGCGGGAAGACATCTTCTGGCATTGATCAACGAAGTGATGGATGTCACAAAGATCGAGTCAGGTAAGATCGAACTTGTAAAGGATTATTTCTCTGTTTCGGGACTTGTTGATAATGTTCTTAATATGATGCAGCCGCTTTCCGATGCAAAAGAACAGATGCTGGTCCTTAACATGACCGACATTAACCATAATCTGGTAACCGGCGACCGCACCAGAGTTGAGGAGATCCTCACAAATCTGGTCAGCAATGCCATTAAATATACCTATGATAAAGGCCTCATCAGCATAGACATATGCGAGGAAGAGGTTTCCGAGACTTATTCCGATTATATCTTTAAGGTTAAAGACAGCGGTATCGGAATGAGTAAAGAATTCCAGAAACACATATACGAAGCTTTTTCCAGAGAGGATGACGAGTACATCGCCAAATCGGAAGGAACAGGCCTTGGTCTGACTATTACAAAAAAGTACATTGAAGCAATGAACGGTGAGATCTCTTTTAAGAGCGAAAAGGGGCATGGAAGTGAGTTCTGTGTAAGGATCCGTCTTGAGCTTCAAAAAGTCGATACAGATGATATGGCTGCCGCAGAAGAGGATTTCAAGCTGGATAAGTTGGATTTCTCCGGAAAAAGAGCTCTTCTTGTTGACGATAATGATCTTAATGCGGAGATCGGCAAAGAATTGCTGGAAATGACCGGCCTCACTATCGAAAGAGCTGTGGACGGTGCAGATGCCGTGAACATGTTTACCACATCTCCTTTCGGATATTACGATATAGTTTTCATGGATGTTATAATGCCGGTAATGAACGGATACGATGCAACCATTGCCATCAGAGCCTCCGATCGTCCGGACAGTTCTGAGACACCGATCATTGCCATGACTGCAAATGCATTTGCTTCTGACATCAGAGAGGCGCTTGAAGCGGGAATGAACGATCACATTGCTAAACCCATCGACAATGAGTATCTTGCAAAGGTGTTGGTAAAGTATTTGGGAGAAAAACAGAACGTATGAAAAAAGTCATAACCTATGGAACATATGACCTTCTGCATGTCGGTCACATCAATCTTTTGAGAAGAGCCAAAGAATTGGGCGATTACCTTATTGTCGGACTATCTACCGATGAATTCAATGCTGAGAAACACAAGGAAGCCTACCACTCTTACGAGGACAGGAAGGTGATACTTGAAGCCATCAAGTACGTTGATGAAGTTATTCCGGAGAATTGTTGGGAACAGAAGACAGATGACGTGGTTAAGAACGGAGCGGACGTCTTCGTTATGGGAGATGACTGGAAAGGTAAATTTGATTTCTTGAAGGACTATTGTGAGGTTGTCTATCTTCCCAGAACAGTGGGAATTTCCACTACCAAGATAAAACACGATCTTCATGGCTGATCACATCATTTGAAAAATTTAAAAAAAATTTATATTTTTCGCTTAAGTTTTTCTTTAACCCCTCCGATATATGAGATAGGAGCTGTGAGAAGTCCTAAAGTAAAAGTAATGCAAAATTTATAATAAATCATGGAGGATGACACAATGAGAATTGATGCAATGTCTGGAATAGCTCAAATTTATCAGGCAAACGGCAAAATGAAAAAGGTTGAATCCGCCACAGCAATGTCAAAGGACAGTGTTCAAATTTCCGGTTTCGGTCGTGATCTGCAGATTGCAAAGGAAGCAGTTGCAGCAGCGCCCGATGTAAGAGAGGACAAGGTAGCCGAGATTAAAGCAGCTATGGCGAACGGAACATATAATGTTCCCATGAGTGCGCTGGCTGATAAGCTTCTGGCGCAGTCTGAAGAGTCAATCAAATTCTGACGGAATATTGGTAAATAAAGGTTACAGCGCGCGGAATTTGGATCGGTGATCCGGGTTCCGCGTGTTCCAAGTATTCTTTTGAGGGAAAAGCTATGGCAGGTCTGATGGATGAGCTGATCTCAACTTTGAGATGCGAATTACAAATTTATAAAGAACTCATTCCTTTGGCCGACAAGAAGTCCGGAGTGATCATTGAGAATGACACAAAACGTCTTTCCGACATCACCGAGGAAGAGCAGCTGGCAGTTGAAAAGCTGAAGGTACTTGAAAAGAAGCGCGAAGGGATCATGGTCAATATGAGAGTGGTTCTGAACAAGAGAAATTCGGAACTGAAACTGGAAGACCTGATCGAACTTATGCAGAAACAGCCTGAAGCAAGACAGGAGCTGATCGAGCTTAAGAAGAACCTGAGAGAAACACTTGATGATCTTAAGACCATAAATGACAGAAACTCGAAGCTGATAAAGGAATCACTCGAGATTTCCGAGTACCACCTGAACATGATACGTTCATCCAGGGGCTACATCGGAAACAATTACACACGCAAAGCGGGTCAGTTCGACATGTCCATGATGACGGTCGGAACCTTCGATGCGAAAAATTGATCTTTCATACACCTGTGAGAGCAGGTGTATTTTTTATTGCAACCGAGAGCGCAGGGACTTTAAAAAGTTTTATGATGGGTGTAAGGATTTCGGTTTCACAAGCCGATAAAATAGATTGTAGAAATATTATTTGAAGGGAGGACAACGCCATGGGATTAATGTCGGCAATGTATACCGGAGTTTCGGGACTTACAGCTAATCAGCGCGGGCTCACGGTTGCGGGCCATAATCTTGCGAATGTCGAGACTGAAGGATACGTCAGGCAGCAGATGGAAACGACCGATTCGTTTTACAGAAACATCGGCAGCAGTAATACAGGCCTTATGCAGACAGGTCACGGAACAGACGTGTCCACCATTAAGCAGGTAAGAGATCGGTTCCTTGACAAGACCTACAGAGAAGAATTGGGTCGTCAGAACTTTTACAGATTACAATATGAATCAACAAACGAAGTTGAAGACATCTTCGGAGAAACTGAAGGCGTTGCTTTCCAGGATTCGATGGAAGAGGTTTGGGTGGCTTTACAGGAAATGTGTAAGGAGCCTGACAGTATCGTTACAAGAGCCAGTTTCATCCAGACAGCTGTAAGCTTTGTTCAGAGAGCGGAAGAGATCTACAAGCAGATCGGTGATTATCAGGTCAGCCTTAATACTCAGGTTCAGACCTATGTTGACAGAATCAATGAGATAGCGAAAGAGATCTTCGATCTTAATCATCAGATACAGAAGATCGAAGCCTCCGGCTTTGAAAATGCAAATGATCTTAGAGATCAGAGAAATGCACTTCTTGATGAACTTTCCGGGATCGTAAAAATAAATTACAAAGAAGATGCCATGGGCATAGTAACAGTCTATGTGGAAGATTATGCAATGGTTACCGAAGATCTTGTTTATCCGCTGGCGACCAAACCCATCAATGATGATACTTCAATGATAAAGCCTTATTGGGTAAATTACGACTCCGTTGATCTTTTCAACTTTGACAGAGTACCTTCAACTTCTGCCGACACAGACATCGGTGCACTTAAAGGACTGATGATCGCAAGAGGCCAGAAGGTGGGCAGATACACAGATGTTCCCGTAAAACCCACGGAAGAAGAATTCACTGATGAGACCGGCTGGTTTGATCAGACTTATTATCAGGCAGCGGTCAGAGAATACGAAAAGGACGTCGAAGAGTACGTTATCAACGTGGAAAGTTCGGTCTGCGTGAGCGTACAGGCTCAGTTTGATAAACTCATACACGGTATAGTTACAACGATCAATGATCTTCTTTGTCCCAACAAAGAAGTGGAGCTTACAGACGGCTCCAAGATCAAGATCTTTGATGATGAGCATGCTTCTGTCGGAATGGATGAAAATGACACCCCCGGTGAAGCACTTTTCAACAGAAAGTCCATGGACAGATACGAAGTAAAATTCGTGGATATAGTTAACGATGACGG
>JAILNG010000022.1 GCA_024691875.1 Lachnospiraceae bacterium
ACAGGAGGAACTTGCAGAGATGCTGGATGTCAGCAGACAGGCAGTTTCAAAATGGGAATCGGGAAACGGCTATCCGGAAGTCGAGAAGCTGCTTATTATATCGGAAAAACTGAAGGTGTCATTGGATACGCTGATGGGAAACGAGGTCGGGAAAACCGAAGCAGCCGTAGAAGTAACTTCTGAAAGAAAAATGCCGAACCCCTCAGGCGAGCTCACCATCACTTCTCCCAATGAGGGAGTCATCGTAAGATGCAGCAGCGTAGTCAGATCCCAAAAGTACAGGGGTGGCAAGAATTCTCCGAAATTCGCGCTTTTCGCGCAGAAAAACCCAAACGCACCGCGTCGAGATACGGTAAACACCTTCCTGGGCTGGTACATGACGGAAGAAAGCGTTACAAAGGAGATCGGAGAGATCATGAAAGCTCTGAATGAGGGGCAGGAAACCTATGAACTCAAGTACTCCGTCAAGGCTAAAAGATCATTCTTATCTGTTAAGCTGGAGGAGTAAAATGAATCTCTTAATAAAGGAGCTTTCAAAGAAATCAGACGATGTAACTATTTTGAACAGTATAGATCTGGAGGTGAAAAGCGGGGAAGCGGTCGCATTGGTGGGAGCCAACGGCGCCGGGAAAACAACCCTTTTAAATTGTATATTGGGCATATATTCCCACTACTCGGGCGAGATCCGAATTAACGGGATCGATGTGAAGAGTAAAGAATGTGATGCTCTTCGGGAGAAGGTCGCTTTTGTGCTGGATACCACAGGCCTTTTCGCACCACTGACAGCAAGGGAAAACATTGAATTCTACGATCGGATGTACAATCCACAAAGCTCATGCGATGAGCGCAGGGCAAGGATCGAAAGGATCTTTGAAGAAATTTCCCTTAAAGGGAAAGGGGACATGGCAGTGACCAAGTTTTCCAAGGGCATGAAGCAGAGGCTCGCAATCGGACGAACCCTGGTCATAAAGCCGGAACTCATACTGTTGGATGAGCCGTATCTGGGGCTTGATGTGGAGGGAAAGAGCTTTCTTACGGGGCTGCTTCTTAAACTTAAAAAGGAAGGGTGTACCATACTTTTGAGTTCCCATGATCTGACCGAGATCGAAAAAGTCTGCGATAAAGCAGTGTTTGTGAAAAAAGGTGAGATCTGTGACGAAAAGCCGCTGAGCAACTTCGAAGCGGAAAAGTCTGAACTGGAAATGATGTACGCAAAGGTGCTGATGTGATGAAAGCGAAAAATGATGCCCTTATGTGGCTTGAAAAGAAGAAATTTGCTTCCGCCGGTACAAAAAACCTTATCCTTTTGCTGATCCTGCTTGGCCTTGGAACTGCCTGCACGCTGAGCCGTCTTTTGGATCCGGATATCGCGCTCACAAGCATATGGCTGCCGGCCGTCCTCATGTGTTCCAACAAAGTTGTAAACTCATTTTATGATGCGGCTTTGAAGCCGGTGCTTTGCATGAAAAAAGACATGAGGCAGGTGATAAGCTGCAAGCTGTTTTATCGGACAGTCGTTCTCATGGCTTATCCTATCCTGCAGGCAGTTGTCATGATCCCGATCCTGTTCTTTCAGAACCGGTTTGATCCGCAGCTTGTTTTAAGAACTGTGCTTTGTATGGCGGAAACGCCTTTGGTCATTTGGGGATTTACCGTGACCTCGTTAAGTATAAAAGAAGGTTTCAGAGTTTTGCCGATCATTGCGGTTGTTCTTTCGGTCAACGTTTTGCTGATGGCAGAGAGGTTCAACCTGCTGTTCTGTGCGGTTGAAGTGTTGCTCTTTACAGGCGTTTTCTTTGTGACAAGGCTCATGATCTCAAAACTTACGGTTGAAAAGATCTATAATAACGGAGGAAGAATATGAATGCATTTATATGGTACAAGATCAAAATGATGCTTAAGCCCAAGAAATTGGCGGGAATGATCCTTTGTCCGGTGATCTATGTGGTTTTAAATACTCTTTTGGGAGTGAGCAGCGAAATAACATTGAAACTTTCGGGACTTGCGATCCCGTTGATCTACACTCAGGTCCTTTTCTCCGTGGGAGATTTTTTCAGGATCAATTGCTATGTGGCAGCAGGAAAGAGGTCAAAAGATCTCTGGCTTGCAAATGCGGTGGTGACCACCGCCGCCGGGCTTGCGGCAAGCATCCTGACAACGATTGCGGGAACAATTGTTTTCGGCATTGGCTTAAAGGAAATGCCGGATATCCTTGCAACGGTGCTTTTCTTTTCACCGACCGCAGCTTTTTTGATCGGCCTTTCCACAATACATTACAGAAACTATTCGAGGTTTGAACTGATCTTTGCCTCCGTTATCGCGGTGCTCAACACTCTCGTTTTCTTTGCACCTCTCCCGGAGCTGCTGTTCCCTGTAAAACTTCCGCTTATCGGAGTAGGTATTGCCGGAGCGGCTTCTCTTGCGGGGCTCATTGTTCTGCAGGTCCTGATGGCACACAACGACAATGAAACCCTGATCTTAAATGCAATGCGGGAATCCTCCGCATATGACCGCATGCTTCTCGGCCTGGAATGATACCTTGGGGACGGGGTTAATGTCATTTAGATAGCAAAAATCATAAAAATAGTGTATCATTAAAGACGTGATAATTCCAGACACAATACAACAAGTTCTCGGGTTTACGGTCAAAAAATCTATTTTTGAAAAAGGCAAACAGACAGTCGTTGTGGGGCTGCCTACTGAATGGTATTTAGTTGTTTTGGATTATCGGTAGAACAATGGTTCAGCCGACTGGCGACGTACATTTCTTTTGAACTTACGTCCCGGTCGGACCGGAGCCATAAATCTGTTCACCAATACCTCAAGTTTCTTAACAGTGCCTATGATGAATAAACGCACAAACTTCTGAAGTTGAGCGTGATTAAACCTGTAAGTACGCGTTGTACTCGGCTTTTTTCTTTCATTTACAGCCTTTGAGATACACGCCGCAAAGTTGTACATTGTTAGCTTTCCATATATTTCCTGTATTAAAAAATCCTCTTTTATCGAATGGATATGCACCATGTTTCCGGCATATTTTAAGTGGCGAAACGCTGTTTCTTCGCTCCATCTTAAGTGATACAGTTCTTTTATTGCAGTAAGGGAGAACAACTCCTTGGGAAGATTGGTCACTATATATTCAAACGTATCTGTCGAGAGCGGAAACTTTAATACGCGAAGTTCAAGGGAATCCACCTTATCGGTCCTATAATCGATAAAATCATAGAGATGTCCTTTACGTATGAAATGATAGTTTTCATATGCGCTATTACACTTTTTGCGTTTTCGCCCAATATGAACGGTAACATCCTTGTCAACCAAAGGATCATCAAACATATGCTTATTATCAGTACAAAGATGCCGAGCATCACCTTCCTTCATGCGGATCAGGAATAACTGACCGTTATTGATCGCATGTGCATAGATGTTGAAGGAGGCATATCCTCGATCAGCAACGTAGATCGTCTTTTGCGCAGAACCTGCATTCTTATCAAGAAACTTACAAAGAGCATCCCTCTCATTCATTTCATGCATGCCTTGGATCTCCACATCAAGGAACACGTCATTCATGACATCATAAAGTGCATTCATATGAAGCTGGTTAAAACCTTTTCTGCCCTCTATGTTGTCAACAAGGGTATTGGAATCTGATGGATTGTAGGGAAGGTTAAGGCGGCTTCCATCGCAAGCAGCTATCTGATATCCGTGAAAGGACTTTTCTTTGGGTATTTTTTCGTTAAAAAGATGAAACATCTCCTTGAACGCTTCTTTCTTCACCTGATTGCGACGCTGAATCATTGCAGAAGGCAGGGGAAGGTTTTCTTCTCCAAAGAGATCAAGCAATTCAGTTGCGACGTTATCTGCCCCTGCAATCATAGGGAATAGCATGGTCTGTTCAAATGAGATCTTCTTTTTTCTGGTAAAATCCGACTTTGGATTTTGCAGGAACTCCTCCCGACGGTCCAAGAGAGATGAAAAAACAGTGAATAGATTTTGGCGTATTTCAGTAACCGTTAATGACATGTCAGCACCTCCGTAAATGTCCTATAATCAAGGCGCGGCAACATTTTTTGGCTAACTTGTCAAGTGTTTTTTGC
>JAILNG010000026.1 GCA_024691875.1 Lachnospiraceae bacterium
TCAGATCGCCGCAAGCTTTGTCCTGATGTTCTCCAGATCTTCATCCGTTCCGTCAAGATCCACCTTTGCAAGGATCGGCACATTGTACTTCTCTGCGATCTTGTCAGCCGCAAAGTTGAAAGTGTCCGCATGTCTCTCCATGCTTCCGCTTCCCACAACCGCCTTGATACCGGGATTTGCCGCCAGGAAAGCTTCCACGGCTTTAGGCACGATCCCTTTGCCATCTGTGTAAGTGAACAAAACGTAATCGCCGTCGATCTTTTCGCTTCCGTCAGCGATCTTAAGGGCGTCCAGCCCCAAAGTCTTTACAATCCCCTCTACGTGTCCCATCCGGGATGCATATGCATACTTCATTTTTTCTTCCTCCTAAATCACTGAATCACTTGCGCTCTGCAAGCTCCTTGTCCAAAAGATACAGATTTTTCGCATCATTTCCCAGCATCTTGACTTTTGCAACCATTTCCTTGGAATTGGTCTCTTCTTCCTGCTGCTCTGAAATGAACCAGTTCAGCATCAGCTGGGTCCTGTAATCCTTGTCGGCTACTGCCGCATCCATGATCTTAACGATCTCGTCTGTGATGTAATGCTCGTGCTTGTCCGCTTCCTGCACCGCGTCAAGGATCGTCTTGAACTCCGCCTTAACCTCTGCGATGGCGTCCAGGCTCACATCCTCGTCCTGATCCAGAAGGTAGGCATATATCTTCATGGCATGTTCCTGTTCTTCCTCCGCCTGAACTTTATACCAAGCCGCAAATACGGGAAGATCCTGCTGCGTGAAGAACTTTGAGATTCCCAGATAGAGATAAGCGGAATAGAATTCCTTATTTACCTGTGCATTCAATAACTCAGATACTTTTTTATTCATAATTTTACTCCTTTGATTTATTTGGTTAGCGCGCGCTAACCGTACCATATTGTAACATATAAATCTCTACTTCACAAATGGATTTTGAAGGATATACTGCGTTACCCTCTTTGCAATCTCCTCACAATAAACCACAATTTTCCTCAAAACCAATCACTTCACCGCGTTAGTGTCAACGCCTTCTTCCCTTTTTGACGGTATTGTTTTTACAAAGAAAATAAAATAGATGACATGCGCGATCCAAACCACAGCAAGGATTGAGCAGGGGATCCACAGGCTTTTGCGGGCCATCATGAAGAAGCCGAACGCCATCAGAAGCGTCACGGTGGTAAGGATCCCCGCCTTTGTGGATACTTTCATACCTTTCTTTTCCACAAAAGATTCCAGGTGTTTTTTGTACAGTCCGGTACTCTTGAACCAGTTCTCCAGCCTTGTGGAGCTTTTTGCAAAGCAATAAGCGGTTACAAGAAAAAAAGGGGCTGTGGGGAGGATCGGCAGAAAAACTCCGACCGTCCCGAGTCCCAGGCAAATACATCCGACTACTATATACACAACTTTAACCGCGTTCATTTCTTTCAATTCTCCGTTTCTCTTTTTTGCATGCTATCACATGGCTTACAGCCATTATGGGATGGTGGAAGATCATCCGCGGCCCGGAAAAGCGCATGACGCGCCTGATCCTTTCCCTCATCTCCGGTTTATAGCAATGGACCTTGCAGTTACTGCAAAAAGTCTTTTCCTCCATAAAAGGGCATTTGTCGCTTCGCAAGCAGGCATATTCCGCCAGTTCCCGACATTCGGCGCACATCTGCCCCTTTTTTGTGTGATGGTTCTTTCGGCAATACAAAGCGATCATCTCGGAAACTGTGCGTTTCTCCCGTTCACGCTTTTCGTTTACATCTTTCATGAAACTCTGCCTCCGTCCATGGAAAGTGTTCTGTCCGCGATCCGCATGGTGGACGGCCTGTGCGACACAAGGAGGATCGTTTTGTTCTTTGCCGATTCCTTCAATGCCTTCAGGATCATAGCCTCGTTAAGACTGTCAATGTTGCTCGTGGGCTCATCCAGCAGCATGAAAGGTGCGTCATGCAGGAAAGCGCGCGCAAGTCCGATACGCTGTTTTTCTCCGCCGGAAAGCGTACTGCCAAGTTCTCCGACTTCCGTATCATATCCCTTTGGAAGCTTCATGATGAAATCATGGATCGACGCCTTTTTGCATGCCTCCTCCACCTCTTCATCCGTTGCGTCCGGCTTTCCGATGCGGATGTTGTTCGCTATCGTATCCTTAAACAGCTGCGTTTCCTGAGTCATGTAGCTTTCCATATCCCGCAGATCATCCGTGTTTATATTGTTTACATCGGTTTCCGAAACGCTCACTCTGCCGTTTGTTGTCTTCCAGAATCTCATGAACAGCTTAAGAAGCGTGGATTTACCGCAGCCGCTGGGACCGACCAGCCCCACCGTCTCGTTTTTTCCGATATTCAAAGAAACATTGTTCAGCACTTCTTCCGTGCCGTAACCAAATGTGACATTTTCAGCCTTTGCGCCTTCAAAGGAAACAGTCTCTTTTCCCGTGATCTCCTCAGTTTCAGGCACTTCATCCACCACAGCAAGCACTCTTGCCCCGGAAGCTACGGTGCTCTGCAGCGTGGTTCCCAGCGCCGAAAGCGCAGTCACAGGTCCGAATGACGACATCAGCGCTATCATGGAGATCAGCAGGCCGTCAAATCCGATCTTTCCCGAATTAAAGAGTACGAGGCCGATTCCAAGCATAAAAAGGTCCGCTAACCATATGCACGTGTTGGCAAGCGCCATGTTGGTTCCCGTAAGGCGGTTCAGAACACTCTGCCTTTCGGACAGCTTTTTTGTTTTGTCGGTTATCTCCTTCAGGCGCTTTTCGCCGCCCCTGTACTGAAGCGTTTCGTCGATCCCGTTGATGCTTTCAAGCATATGGGCCGCGAGCGCCCCGGACTCCGCGCGGAGGTCGTCGCCCAGTGTTCCGCTTCTTTTGGAAATAATGAGGGGAAGCACCACGCCAACGACCAGAAAGGCCACAAGCGCGGTCAATCCCAGAAGCGGATGAAAGCTTCCGATAAACAGGCACATGACAGTCTCAGTCACGATCGCAATGCAGATCGGGGAGATCGTGTGGGCGTAGAATACTTCCAGGAGTTCCACATCGGAGGTGATCAGTGCTATAAGGTCGCCCTTGTCTCTGCCCTCGAGCTTTGCGGGGCAGAGCCTTCTGAGCGCCTTGAAAACCCTGTCTCTGATGATGGCAAGAAGCGTAAATGCTATATAATGATTGGTTCGCTGCTCAGAAAAACGGAAGATCGATCTCAACACAGCAAACAGGATCAGCAGGATCACAACCGTCTTAAGTGTGATCCCCGTTTCAATTCCAAGTCCGTTGAGAACTGCATAGCCGCCGAGGATCGGTATGAACTGGGCAGTCAAAAAGCCCAGTGTTCCCAGCGTTACCGCGAGCAGCATAAATCCTGCCAGTGGCTTTACAAGAGCCAGCATTCTGAATAAAACTTTGATCTTACTCATTTATGCCACCCCCTTTCCAAAATCTTCAAGTTCCTTCTGTGTGTCCCAAAGCCGCTTATATGCAGGGCAGTCACTCATCAGGCTTTCGTGAGTGCCTTCGCCCCTAACGTATCCGTCCTCAAGGCAGAAGATCCGATCCGCACCGACAACGTTTGCAAGTCGATGGGTGATCATGATGACCGTCTTTGTTTCCGCCAGCTTCCCGATCTCGTTCAGGATCGCCTCTTCGCTCTCCATATCTATGTTGCTTGTTGCTTCGTCGAAGATGTATATGCTTGAATCGCAGAGCAACGCCCTCGCCAGCGCCAGCCTCTGTTTCTGGCCTCCGGACAGATTCCCGGCATTTTCCTTAAGCAACGTATCAAGTCCGTTTTCATTCCTAAAGAATCCCGCAACACTACACTCTTCAAGCACTTTCCAAAGCTTTTCGTCCGTAGCATTCGGATCCGCAAGCAGGAGATTTTCGCGCACCGTTCCTTTAAAAAACACGCTTCCGATCCCAACATAGGTCACATTCTTTAAAAGGCTCTCCTCGTTGATCTCGCTGAGGTTCTTGCCGCCCACGGTGACTGTTCCCACAGACACTGTGTTCCTTCCGGTAAGAATGGATGCAACAGTGGATTTTCCGCTGCCGCTCTCCCCCACTATGCCTGTAAATCCGCCTTCCTTCATGCTCATGGAAACATCATGGAGTACTTCCCTGTCCTCGGTATAAGAAAAAGAAACGTTTTGCATCCGGATATCATATGCCCGAGGGAAAATTTCCTTCTTCTTGGCGGGCTCGGTTTCCGACAGAAATCTGAAGATCTTGTCGCTCGCCGCCATTCCGTTCATCGCCACGTGGAAGTAGCTTCCGAGCCGTCTCATCGGCAGGAAGAAATCGGCGGAAAGGAGGATCATTCCGATGACAGACGCAAGGCCGATGCTCCCGTCTGCAAACGCCGTGCAGGCGAGCGCAATGCCCAAAGCCGCGCCGCCGTATGCGAAGAAATCCATGATAATGATCGAGTTCAACTGCATCGTCAGCACCTTCATGGTCACCACCCTGAAGTTTTCCGATTCTTCGTTCATCTGTTCGTTTTTAAGGGCGTCAGCCTTGTAGGTCTTGAGCGTTGTCATTCCGCGCAGATTTTCAAGGAAGGTGCTGCCCAGCTTTGTGTACTGGTCCCAGTACTTTGACAGGATCCTTTTTGCGATCTTCTGCACCATCATGATCGCGCTCGGGATCAGCGGAACGCAGACCAAAAGCACCGTTGCGACTTTAAAGCTGCCCGCCGCGCCAAACAGGAAGAACAGCGTGATCGGCGCGAGAAAGGCATAAAAAAACTGGGGAACATACTGCCCGAAGTAGCTTTCCAGCTGCTCCACTCCCTCTACAGACTCCTGCACCAGTTCAGCCGTTGTAACGTGCTCCCTGTAGGTGCTTCCGAGGCGGAGAAGCTTTTTGTAGATCTGCTCCCTCATTACTCTTTTTACTGTTTTCGACGCCAGGTAACTCATACGTGTGGCCCCCTTTGTCGTGAACCACCTGAGTATCAGCATTACAAGGAGAATGCCTGTTTTGATCCCTATCGTCTGTGCTGTTTCACTTTTTTCATAAAGCCCTTCAACAAGCATTGCGATAGCTCCGATCATCACTGCATTGATGATGAGCTCCGCCCATTGGAACAGGATGTTTCCGATGATGTATTTTCTGCTTTCCGGGCACATTTTCATTAAGCGTTTGTCAAACATTTTATTTATCGGCCTCCGTTTTCATGGTTAGTGCCAACTAACCATATTATATTATAAAGCCAAAAATATAATTTTCAAGAAGAGAGTTTTGACACCATAACCCCGTCCCCAAGGGGTCAAAAATGGAATAATCCTTACTCCGCCAGCTCTTTCTTTGCAATCTCCTCACAATCGTCCGCCTCGCAGACAATGTCGGGAGTTATTCCTTCGTGGGAAAAAGTTTTGCCCTTGTAATCTCCCATATGCGCGGTTACAAAGGTCAATACATCTCCGTCGCGGAATTTGTATATATTGAAGGAAAAATTTTTTCCATATGTTTGCTGTCCTATGACGGTCACCTTGTCTCCAAATCGGCTCTTCATGCAATGAATGAACGTTTCCGCAGAACTTATGGTTTTTTCGTTACACAGGATAACCATTTTGTCGAAATCAGCCAGCTTTTCCCTGTCGGTTTTATATTCCTTGATCTCGTCCCCCATGATCTCGGTGTAC
Source organism: Lachnospiraceae bacterium (assembly GCA_024691875.1). GTDB lineage: Bacteria > Bacillota > Clostridia > Lachnospirales > Lachnospiraceae > RGIG3528. The sequence continues at coordinate 5,645 of JAILNG010000026.1, forward strand.
ACTGTTTCTCCATCTGCAAAAAAAGCTGACAAAACCGAAACAAGCTCATCTGTAGATCCG
>JAILNG010000037.1 GCA_024691875.1 Lachnospiraceae bacterium
ATAGCCTTTACCACAATAGTTCCTCTCACCGGCTGTGGCTCAAAAGTATCCAAAAAAGAGGTCTCCGACTATCTTGATAATGCAAGCCCGGAAACCAGTGCGCTCACCTTCTTTGTCTATGACGGGAGCACTACCACGATCCGCTACCTCTTCGACAAAAAATCCATACGGGAGTTCCTGTCGGATCTTTCTAAGGTGAAAGCATTTCCCGTGGCTGATTACGGCATATCCAAATCTGCCGCCCCCTTCTATGGGATCAGCATCTGAGCCGGAGATCTTGGTGAGATCAATATACTTTTTGCAGGAAATTACGCGATCCTCGGAGACGGCCGAGGCTACGAGTTTGACTACAGTTTCAGCGGCTTCGAAGGAAGATATGCCTGGAAGGAAACGTCCTACATCGGCGGGATGGCCATGCCCTGCAGCTACTTTATCACCCTCGGACAAAATGGCTGGAAGCAGGAGTTTTTGACTGCATCCGATTCCGACGTCAACGAGAGGCTGGCGACGGAGAAGGCCGGCGAAACCGGTACTTCGCTTGATCTTAAGATCACGAATGGCCTTGGCATGGACTGGATGTACGGGGAATATTGGCATCTTGAGGTGTTTTTGGATGGCACCTGGTACAACCTTCCTCTGAAGACCGATCATTTCGTGCATGATATCGCTTTCGAGCTGCCCATGGGCGACTCCCGCAAGCACACCTACGACCTGAGCTACTACGGAGATCTTCCCACAGGCATATACAGGCTGGTCATCGACGGCTCCGAAGTTGACGCGGCCTACGAATGCACAGAATAAAACAGGCATATATTTGCCGGATATCAAAAAAGCATCGGAAGTCTTGTACCCATGACTTTCCGATGCTTTTTTTATAACGATCATTATTGGTTTTCCAGCTGGATCTCGTAGAGTTTTCGGTAGTAGCCGTTTTCTTTGGCAATGAGTTCCTTGTGGTTGCCTTCTTCAACCAGTCGGCCATCATGCATTACCATGATCTTGTCGGCATGCTGGATGGTGGAAAGACGATGAGCAACCATGATGCTGGTCCTGCCCTTCATGAGGTGGGCAAGAGCATCCTGGATCAGGCTCTCGGTTTCCGTGTCTATGTTGGCGGTAGCTTCATCAAGTACGAGAATTGCAGGATCGTAAGCCAAAGTTCTGGCAAAACTTATGAGCTGCCTCTCTCCTGCCGAAAATGTGGAGCCACGCTCGGTAACATGCTCGTCATAGCCATGTTCAAGTCGCGAGATGAATCCGTCTGCGTTTACCGTCTTTGCTGCCCTTACGATGTCTTCATCGCTGATACTGTCATTTTTCAGACGTATATTGTTCTTAATATCGCCGGTGAAGAGGAAAACGTCCTGCTGCACCTGTCCGATGGCGCGGCGGAGGTCGGCGATCTTAAGGTCCTTGATGTCCACACCGTCAATGGTGATGGAGCCCTTCTGGATGTCGTAGTAACGACCTATGAGGTTCAGAATGGAGGACTTTCCCGCTCCCGTAGCGCCCACAAAAGCTGCACTTGATCCCGGTTCAATCACAAAGGATACATCTTTAAGGATCCAGTCCTCATTGTTGTAAGCAAACCATACGTTCTTAAACTCGATCCTGCCCTTCACCTTGGACAGTTCAACGGGGAACGCACTTTCATGGATCCTGGTGTCATCGTCCAGGATCGCAAAGATCTTCTCGGCGGAAGCCATGGACTGCTGCAGTGTTCCGAACTGTTCCGCAAGAGCCTGGATGGGTTCAAAGAACTGGGTAATGTAATTGTGGAAAATATACAGCGTTCCCACAGTGATGGTCCCCTTCAGAACGTCTATTCCGCCGGCACTCAGGATAGTGACTACCGCAATAATGGAAAGGATGTACATCATAGGTCTGAAAATAGCGAAGACCATCATTTCACGGAAGGAGGCATGGTAAAGATCTTCAGCCCTGTCCTTAAACTCCGCGTTCTTGGTCTCTTCCTTGGCAAACACCTGTATCACCTTCATTCCGGAAAGATGCTCGGAAAGATAGGTATTGAGTGCTGTGAGCTTTGTTCGCACGATCTTGTAAGTGGTTCTCGATATTGAACGGAAAAAGTAGGTCAGGACCGCGATAAGAGGGATCAGGGCAAAGCCCAGCAACGCGAGACGCCAGTCAAGGATCAGCATTGTGGCCGCAAGACCGATGATCTTAATAGTATTCTTGATCAGGTTGATGAGCACCTGAGTGAACATCTCATTCAGTGCTTCCACGTCATTGGTGACTCTAGTGACGATCTTGCCCACGGGCGTAATGTCAAAAAACCTGAGTGACAGTGACTGCACATGCTCAAACACCTTCTGACGCACATTGTAAATGATCTTCTGACCGGTAAGCGCCAGGATCCAGGTCTGCCCGAAGTTGCAGACAAAGATCAGCACGATGACAGCAAGGTAAGTAAAAGCCTTCATCTTGATGTCATTGAAATCACCGCCTTCTTTGAAGAGGTCGATGACGTTACCCAAAATGATGGGGCGATAAAGATCCAGTGCCGTAACCGAAAGCACCAGAAGCAGTGCAAGCGCAAGATAGCCTGCATATGGAAGCGCAAACGCCTGAAGTCTCCAGAAAACGTTACGCTTTTTTTCTTTCATATCTGTCTTATTCATCTTTTTTCTGCCCCGCCTTCCTCAAACGCTTCTTCAAGCCTTTGTTTTTCATACAGACGGGCATATTCCCCTCCGAGCTTTATCAGATCTTCATGACTGCCGTATTCCACGATCTTTCCATCCTCCAGCACGGCGATCCTGTCACAATGCTCGATGGTGGATATCCTGTGTGCAATGATGATAGTTGTTTTTCCTTCTCTGTTCTTCTTCAGATTCTCCAGGATCTTTTCCTCTGTATCTGTGTCAACAGCGGAAAGGGAATCATCCAGGATAAGGATCGCGGAATCCTTCATAAGTGCGCGGGCAATGGAGGTTCTTTGTTTCTGTCCGCCGGACACCGTAACTCCGCGCTCTCCCACCATGGTGGAATAACCCTTGGGGAATTCCATGATGTTTTCATGGATACATGCGGCTTTCGCAGCCTCCTGAACCTCCGCCAGGTCGTCATATGCCTTGTCCGCAAGGCTCTCACGCTTTGCAAACTCAGCTTCAAGATAGGCTTCCATACTGTCGTTCTTGTTCAGGATGATCCTGTTGTCTATCCTCTTATTTCTGGGCGCAGGTTTAAATTCTCGCTTTCCGAAAGCTATGTTTGTCTGCAGCGTATCGGAAAACAGGAAATTGTCCTGCTGGACGTAGGCGATCTTGGAACGGAGCACTTTCAAAGGAATGGTGTTGATGTCATGCCCATCAAGAAAGATCCTTCCGTCTTCCACATTATGCATATGTAAAAGCAGATTTGCTATGGTGCTCTTTCCGCATCCGGTCTTGCCGATAATAGCAAGTGATGTGCCGGCCGGGATTTTCAGATCTATGTCTGAAAGTACCTCAGGAAGCCCTTCTTTGTATTTAAATGACAGATTTTTAAACTCAATATTTCCTTTCAGCTCTGTAATGGAAGCATCAGTCTTTTTCGTATCCCTGATCTCCGGCTCCACTTTAAAGATGGCGCCGATTCTCTTCATGGACGCGATTCCCTGAGAGAAGCTCGTAATGGAATCACCCATGGCGATCATGGGCCATACAAGCATACCGGTGTAGAGCGTGAATTTAACAAAGCCTCCTGCGGTAAGCTTTCCGTTTAAAACAAGCCAGCCTCCGAAGAGAAGGGTAATTACACTTGAGATTCCGATAAGAAGGTCCAAAAGAGGCATTACCACTGCCATGAGCCTTACGATTCGGAGGTTCATTTTCTTATTGTATGCGTTAGACTCCGCAAAGCTTTTAAGTTCTTCCTTTTCCTGCACAAATGCCTTGATCACGCGGATGCCGGAAATGCTTTCCTGCACCTTGTCGGACATTTTTGAAAAGGCTTCCTGTTTTTGATCAAAGCGCTTTTCGATCTCAGCTCCGTACTTTACGCCGCCCAAAAGAATGAAAATAAAGGGGATAACTGCAAGCCCGGTAAGTGCGAGATTGACATCCACAGCCATTTTTGTAAGGACCATTACAGTCATAACACTGGCATCAAAAGTAGAGATCACGGCCATACCCACAGCCTGTCGAATAGCTCCCAGGTCGTTGGTAAAGTAGCTCATAAGATCGCCTGTCTTGTTGTTGTTATAGAAGTTTACCGACTGTTTCGAAAGATGGTTGTAGAGGTCCACACGGATCTCGTACTCGATCTTACGGCAGGATCCGAAGAGCGTATATCTCCACAAAAATCTCATAGCCATTATCACAACACCCAGTCCCAGGATGTAGCCTATCTTCCTGAAAAGTCCGTCTCTGTCCATGGTACCGTAGGTCAGCCCGTCAATGATGTCTCCTGTAAAATCCGGAACGTAAAGATTAACATAATCCACAACAAAAAGCGCCACGAGGCCCCAAAAATATGCGAACCCGTGTCGCCCAATGTACTTCCATATGAATTTTGCGCTCTTATCTTTTTTCTTTGATACTTCCATCTTCAATAACCAAAACCCTGTCACAAATTTTCGCGATGACCTCCGGGTCGTGGGAAATGAAAATGTAGGAACAACCAAAAGTTTCTTTCAGTTTCTTCAAAAGAGCAAGGATCTGCTCCTGAACATTTGCATCTATGGCCGACACGGGTTCGTCAAGTATTACGATTCCCGGTCTTGTAATAAGTGCCGCGGCGATTGCCACACGCTGTCTTTCGCCACCCGAAAGTTCGCTTATTTTACGATAAGCTATCTCGGATTTTAAGTCAACACTTTTCAACATATCGAACACAACTTGCCGTGCTAAAGTCCTTGACACTTTTTTCTTCTCGCCCTTCATGGCCGCGCGTCTTTCGCCCATCCTGATGGCTTCGTAAAGTATCCTTCCCACGGACCTGGCGGGGTTCAGACTGGAGTAGGGATCCTGAAACACCATCTGAGGGAATTCAGACCCCCGTGCATATGTTATCTCGCCCTCGTTCGACTTCTGTAGACCGCATATGGTCTTCACCAGGGTGGATTTGCCGGAGCCGCTCTTTCCAACGATTCCGAGAGTCTCACCCTCTCGAAGGACAAGGCTCACATTCTTTAAAACCGGCCTCAGTGTGACCTTCCCGAGTACACTCCTGTCGGAATAAGCAAATGATAAATTTTTAACTTCCAAAATGACTTTTTTGTCATTTAAAGCATTGTTTTTATTGCTATCCGCAATCTTATTTCCCAAAGCGATCTGTTCATCTGTATCTTCACAGAAGGTTTCGCTTCCCTCCAGAGCCCGTATCTCCGCTTCTTCCGCCCGTTTCGCGGCCATCAGCTCTCTCTCCACTTCTTCCGGAGATTCATGATTTTCAAGCATCTCGCCGTTCTTCATGTGAAGGATCCTGTCGGAAACGCGCTCCACCAGCTTCGTATCGTGTGAAATGAAGATAATGGAAGTACCGTAGCGCTTTCTTCTTTCCAGTAAAAGCTCTGCTATTACATTTGTAGTATCAACGTCAAGAGCCGTAGTGATCTCATCCGCTACCAGAAGCAACGGATTACAGATGAACGCCATTGCGATCATTACACGCTGGCGCTGACCTCCCGAAAGCTGATGAGGATAGGCTCTCAGAAGATCTCTTGTGGGTTCCAGCCCTGCTTCTTTTAGGGCCTGCTTCACGGCATTCTCTTTTTCTACTTTCGTAGAAAACTTGATCCCGTGGATCTCCAAAGGCTCCGCAACCTGCCTGCCGATGCGTAACAGCGGGTTCAAAGAGGTCATGGGTTCCTGAAAGACGTAGGCGATCTCCCTCCCCCTCACATCGCATAATTCCCGCTCGGACATAAGGTCTATTCTTCTGCTGTCGAACAGAACCTCTTCCGAACTGACTTTGTACTCTTTCCGTAGAATGTGAGCGATAGCCATGGAGGTCAGGCTTTTTCCCGAGCCGGATGCACCGACAAATCCAAGGATCTCTCCATTTCCCACTTCAAAGCTCACATCCTTGACCAGTCGCTTCTCGCCGCCGGGAACGTCAACGGAGATATTCAGTTTTTTAACGCTCAGCAAGGCCATGTGATACAAATCCCAATCCTAATGTAAGAAACAATATGGTTAATCCCGGTGCGATAGCGTACCAGGGTGCATAGATCAAACAGCTCTGTGCCTCGGAAAGCATGCGTCCGAGGCTGGGATCCGGCGGCGTAACGCCAAGTCCCAGGTAGCTCATGCCCGCTTCCGAGAGCACCGCATTCTGGAAACCGATAAGAACAGATGCTGTCAGCGCCGTTTTTATGTTCGGCAAAATGTCAATGAAGATAATGTGAAGATCCGAAGCTCCCATGAGCTTCATATTTTTGACGTAGTCCAATTCCTTTTGTTTAAGGACTTCTCCGCGCACCACCCTGACGTAGCTGGGGACAAACACTATGCCCAGAGCAAGGATCAGGTTGTACTTACCGTTTCCGATGACCGCAATGATGACCAGTGCCATAAGGACTCCGGGAAATGCCGAAAGTGCATCGTTTACACGCATCAGAACCGCATCCACCACTCCTCCGAAGTAGCCCGTAAGCGCTCCGATCACGGTTCCCACCACGGTTCCGGTTCCCACCACCGCAACTGCGATCAGGAACGAAAGGGAGGCTCCCTGCATTACACGGCTCAAAATGTCGCGCCCGAAATTGTCCGTACCAAAGGGATGCAGCAAAGACGGAGCCTTATTTTTCAGCATAAAGCTCATCTCGTTCACGTCATAGGGCGTCCAAAACAGCCCCACCAGTGCCAGCAGCAGGATCAGAGTCACAAGGATCAGCCCCGCCTTAAAAGACTTGCTGTATTTTATTGTGGATCTTTTTGATCTTGCTTTCATCATTTAATCCGCTCTTGAAACTCTGGGGTCAACAATACGATAAGAAATGTCCGCCAGTGTGTTCATGATCACCACCAGCGCCGCCATGTAAAGGACGATGACGTTCACTACGGGGAAATCTCTGTTGTTTATGGAATTTACGAGAAGGCGGCCGAGGCCGGGAATTCCGAACACCTGCTCCACCACTATGCTTCCCGCCAGCACCTCCGCCGTGATCATTGCGAAAAACGTGATCGCGGAGATGACTGCATTTTTAAGAACATGTTTAAAAAGAATTGCGGCTTCTCCGTTTCCTTTGGCCTTCGCTGTGCGCACATAGTCGTTTTTCTTCTCGGAAACTATGCAGTCGCGCAGGTACTTGACCATCATGGACATTTTGGGGATCGCCACGGAGATCGCGGGCAGGATCATAAAGCTCAAAAATCCGCCGAAATCCACCGAAGGACTCACGTAGCTCCCGGTCTTAAACCAGGACAGGAGAATGCCAAACACCAAAGTCAAAACTATACCCAGGAAAAACTGGGGGATCGCCATTCCGATCTGCGTCAGGATCGTCAGCACATTGTCCACCGCTCCGTTGGGTTTCGCCGCGCTCAACAGGCTCAAAGGCACCGAAAACACAAGGATCAGCACCAGCGACACGCAAGCCAGTCCCACGGTTGCTCCCAATCTCTCAGAGATCAGTTCTGTAACAGGCATATCATATCTGTACGACTTCCCGAAGTCACCCTTCAGGGCTTTTCCCAGCCACTTGAAGTAGCGCCCCATGACCGAGCCGTTCAGCCCCATTTCCTCGCGGAGTTCCTCCACCTGCTCCGGCGTGGCGTCCATCCCCAGTTTTGAAACCGCCGCATCGCCGGGGATCACCGCAAACGCAAGAAAGGTCACAAATGAAATGATCAAAAGCGTAATCACAAGCGATGCGATTTTCTTTATGATGTATTTCATCTGCGACCTCCCTGTTTGTACGGTTCGGGCCGGATCTCGGCCGACCTGTGGGTTCGTATGTGTCAGGCAAGCATATGCCTGCTGTATTTTTTTACTTTACGAAGTAAAGCTTAGATGCATCGAAAACGTAGATGGGATAAGGGGTGTAGCCCTCAAGGTCCTTCTTGACCGCTGTCAGCTGCGCAGGATCCTGGATGAACACGGAAGCCGCATTCTTGGTGAGGATCTCCTGGCACTTGTGGTAGTAGTTCTTCTTGTCTTCGATGTTTACAGACTCGACAGCCTGCTTGTAGCAAGCGTCGAAAGCAGCGTTGTTGTAGTTGATAAAATTGTTCTTTGCCGTAGAGTTGTATCTCTTTAAGATGTCCGAAGGAGCGAGGTTTGCGTCAAGTCCGATGATGGTAGCCTCGAAGTTCCTGTTACGATAAACATCTGTCAGCCATGTGGACCATTCAACAGTCTCGATCTTGGCGGTGATACCCATCTTCTTGAGCTGCTCGACGATGATCTGGCCTGTTGCAACGTGTGAATCGTAGGACGAAGGGATCTTGATGGTGAAAGTGAGTCCCTTGTCGTAATTTGTCAGATCAAGGATGTTCTGAGCCTTTTCCTGATCGAAAGGATAGTAATCCACAAGATCTTCCGCAAAGTACTCGGAGATTCCGGGGAACATGCCGCTTCCGATGATAGTGCCCTGACCTTCGGAGATCATCTGATTGATCTCGTCTCTGTTGATGGCGTAGCAAAGAGCCTGACGCACCTTTGCTGACTTGAAGGGCTCAAAATCGTTGTTGAGGAACAGGGCCTGAACAAGATTGTAGTTTGCGCCTACGATGTTGTACTTGTCTTCAAGCTGTTTGCACTGATCGGCCTGAAGCTGAGTCATGAGGTCGATGGAACCTGCAAGAAGCTCCATGAAAGCAGAGTCAACGTTTGCAAAGATCTTGAAAGTAACCTTGTCAAGATGAGCCTTCTCGCCGTAGTAATCATTGTTCTTCTCGATCACAAAGCTCTGCAGAGGTTCGTAAGAAACGAACTTGAAGGGGCCGGTTCCGATGGGAGCCGTGGCCTGATCCTTGTAATCCTTGGGGATGATGGCACATGTTAAGTAGTAAATGAGCTCGGTGTTGGGCTCGGAAAGAGCGACAACAACTGTCTTTTCGTCCGGAGCGTAAATGTCCGAGACAATAGAAAGTGCCGACTCCACAAGCACTTTAGGATCTTTTGCTTCTGTGAACCCGGCACACCTTTTCAGTGAGTAAACCACGTCTTCAGTTGTTACAACATTTCCGTTGTGAAACTTAACGTTATCGCGAAGAGTGAATGTGTAGGTCTTCGCATCATCCGAAATCGTGTAGCTTTCTGCTACAGCGGGATTCATAACGCCTTTTTCATCGGCCTTAACAAGGCCTTCGAAAATATTGAACAGAACTTCGTCGGTTCCTGCCGCAACTGCAACGTGAGGGTCAAGACTGTCTAAATCCTGTGTGATTCCGACCGTAATGCTGCCGCCTTCGATCGGAGTTTTGGGCGTCTGCTGCTCTTCAGGAACTTTTGTCTGTGCAGCAACAGGCGTCGTGTCTGTGTTATTGTCGGCGCCCCCTTTCTGTACACTGGCTTCTCCGCATCCGCAGAGTAAGCTGAGTACTGCTAAGTAAATGAGAAATCTTTTCTTCATTTTGAAGCACCTCTTTATATGTTAAATTTTTAGAGCTAACGCAATTACTTTAATTCATCCTTCTTACCGAAAAGAGACTTCTTGGGCTCTTCGGGAGTTGTGGATGTTTCCTTGGCTGCTGCCTTGTTGGGATCGTAAGGCTTTTCAACCTCAACGATAGCTGTCTTCTTCATGGGAATACGGCAGTTCTTGTTGCTTCCGAATTCAACGATGATAACATTTTCATCGACTTTATCGATCACTACGCCGTAAAAACCGCCTGTTGTGCAAACGCTGTCGCCGATCTCAAGGGAGTTCATGAGCTCGTCCTGCTGCTTCTGCTGCTTCTTCTGGGGACGAATGATCAGGAAATACATGATTCCGCCAAATATAACGACATAACCGAGAATTACCGGAAGGGTGAGCGTTCCTGCTGCTGCCGCATCCGTGAGTATTGCTGTAAACAAATTCATTTCTAAAACCTCTCTTTAATGTAGGGAAACCCCATTTTTAATATCAACGGGGTTTACTTTACACTGTCTCCAAGCAATTGTCAAATAAAAATTTTAAGAACATGTGCCTTTAGTCTTCGCCCTGTCTCATGGCTTCGATCTTGGCTTTCTTAAACTCGGAGTACCTGCCCTGTTCGATCGCTTCTCTGATCTCTTCCATAAGGTGATTGTAGAAGTAGAGATTGTGGGTCACGAGAAGCCTCATTCCCAGCATTTCTCCGGCTTTCATGAGATGACGGATGTAAGCTCTGCTGTAATTTCTGCACGCAGGGCAATTGCACTTTTCGTCAAGCGGTCTGTCATCCAGCTCATAACGGGCGTTGTTCAGGTTCATCTTGCCATGATTTGTGTAAGCGTTTCCATGTCTTCCGTTTCTTGAAGGGTAGACACAGTCAAAGAAATCTACGCCTCTTTCAACCGCCTCAAGGATGTTCTCGGGAGTTCCGACACCCATGAGATACGTCGGCTTTTCAAGAGGAAGATAGGGTGTAACGCTTTCGATCACACGGTACATTTCCTCATGAGTCTCGCCCACAGCAAGGCCTCCGATAGCGTATCCGTCCAGATCCATTTCCGAGATCCTCTTTGCATGCTCGATACGGATGTCGTCAAAAACACCGCCCTGATTTATACCGAAAAGCATCTGATGCTTGTTGATGGTATCATCGAGAGAATTGAGTCTTGCCATTTCTTTTTTGCATCTCTCCAGCCATCTGGTGGTTCTGTCCACTGACTTTTGGATGTAGTCTCTTTCCGCTCTCGAAGAAGGACATTCATCAAAAGCCATTGCTATCGTTGATGCTAGATTTGACTGGATCTGCATGCTCTGCTCAGGTCCCATGAAGATCTTGTGTCCGTCGATGTGGGAATTAAAGGTCACGCCTTCTTCCTTTATCTTTCTGAGCCCCGCGAGAGAGAAAACCTGGAATCCGCCGGAATCCGTGAGGATGGGTCTGTCCCAGTTCATAAACTTGTGAAGTCCGCCCATCTTCTTCACCACTTCGTCTCCGGGACGAACATGGAGATGGTAGGTGTTTGAAAGTTCCACCTGAGTTCCGATCTCTTTAAGATCCATGGTGGAAACAGCGCCCTTAATGGCTCCCACAGTTCCCACATTCATGAAAACGGGAGTTTGGATCGTCCCGTGAACGGTCTTAAACTCCCCTCTTTTTGCATTTTTGTCTTTACATATCAATTTGTACATAGCTTATTCCTTTTAGTAAACGCTCTTGGATACCGCCACTGCCAGTGCACCGTGTCCGATGTGGCAGGAAACGGAAAGTGAAAGAGCATCCATATGCACGTCTTTCGGATCAAATTCCGGGAATGCTTCAAGAACCTGGTCTCTCCAACCCAGTGCCTCTTCATAGTTTCCGGAGTACGCAAGATCGAGATGCATCTGCCCCTTGTACTTTGCAAATCTGGTATCAAGATCCTTACGGATGGCATCGATCATCTTCTTTCTGCCGGTGTCCTTACCGCGAACCTTGGTGTACGCATCCAGCTTTTCGCCCTGGATCTGAAGAACGGGCTTAATGTTGAGAACAGTTCCGATGGCAGCCGCTGCGGGAGTGATCCTTCCGCCCTTTTTAAGATACTTAAGTGTCTCAAGGGTAATATATATGCTTGATTCAAGCTTTTCTTCCTCGAGCTTTGCCTTGATCTCAGCAGCTGTTTTACCGTTTTTGATCATCTCCTGCGCATCGTAAACCGCGCGGCGCATGGTGATGGAAATTCTCTGGTTGTCGATGACAAAGACCTTGCCTTCGTAGTCGTTGGCAAGCATATAAGCCGTTTCACACGCTTTGCTCAAGCCCGAAGACATGGGAATGTACACCAGCTCATCGTAGTCCTCGAGCACCTTGTCCCACATGTCCATAACTTCTCCGGGAGAAGGCTGGCTGGTCTTGATGTCCGCATCCTGAAGGAGCTTCTCGTAGAACTGCTCCTGAGTGAGCGTGATGTCTTCATAAAAAAGTACTTCATTTATAAAAAAGGGCATGGGCAGTACAAAGATACCCAATTCTTTTGCTTCGTTTTGAGTGATACCGCTGTTACTGTCGGTTACGATGGCTGTTTTCATAAGTGGTTGAGCCCCCTGCTTTTCCAATTTTTGCGCAAAATGTCGCATTTGTTTGATTTTAACACTAACACTTACATTAGTCAAATTAAGGAAATGTTACAAAAGCGCTGTTCACTTTCCGCTTTCCAAAAATGTGTAAATGTCCTCAAGCTTCTTTATCGTCCAATAGGGCTCCGCTTTTGTGTTGTTCGCTTTACCTTTGGGATTGAACCAGACGGTTTTGATCCCCGCATTGTTTCCGCCCAGGATGTCGGAGGTCAGGGAGTCTCCGATCACCACAGCCTCTTCTTCCTTAAAGCCCGGTATCGCTTCCTTAACTTTTTCGAAATACCTCCTGTCAGGCTTTTCGTAACCCACCTCTTCGGAAATGAAAACGCCCGAAAGAAAGGGCAGGATCCCGGAGCGGGAAAGGCGCGAGCTCTGGGTCGTTTTAAGCCCGTTCGTGATCAGGTAGAGTTTGTGAGTCTTTGACAGGTTTTCAAGGAGTTCAAACGCACCCGGCAACAGAAAGCATTGTTCGCCCAGCCTTTTTTGGTATGAAATCCTCATTTCATCGGGATTGCCCTCAAAACCCATTGCTTCATAGAAGTTTGCAAATCGCATGTTAAGAAGCTCCGGCTTTGTGATCTCTTTACGTTCAAGTCTACGCCACAGATCCGCGTTCATTTTCGAGTAGACGGGAACGTACTCTTCCTTAAAAGGAATGTTACAATCCCCAAAAGCCAATTTAAGGGCTGTTTTTTCAGCCCTTAAAAAGTCAAATATAGTTTCGTCTGCGTCAAACAACAGAAATTTGTACATTACTCTGTCCTCTGGTACTTCTCCGCCTGAGCTTTGATGAGCTCGGCATCGTCAAAGTAGTTGATCTTCATTGCGGCCTTTACTTCGCTCATGGTCTTTGCCGCAGCTTCGTGAGCGGCTTCAGTGCCCTTCTTAAGGATATCGTAAACGCCCGGGATGTCCTTTT
>JAILNG010000100.1 GCA_024691875.1 Lachnospiraceae bacterium
AGCTCTCATCATGAAGAAGGCCCCAGCCAGAACGAGATCGACTTCAAGTACAGCGAAGCCATGGCAGCGGCCGAAAATGCGTTGAATTTCATCACCGTAGTCAAGGCGGTTGCAAGCAGAAACGGACTTTACGCAGACTTTTCCCCCAAGCCCATTCCGGGAGAAAGCGGAAACGGACTGCACATTAACATCTCGGTTTCTTCGAAGGATGGAAACGATTACACGGATTCCTTTATGGCAGGCATAATGGCTCATGCCAATGAAATGGCCGCATTTTTGAATCCGGTTGAGGGATCATATGCACGACTGGGCGAAAAGAAAGCGCCGAAGTACGTGGCCTGGGCACCGGAGAACAGGACTCAGTTCATCCGTATTCCCGCGGCAAGAAACGGTGTGAGACGTTTTGAACTCAGATCTCCCGATCCCATGCTGAGCCCCTACATCGCATTTGCACTCCTGATCCGTGCGGGCATCGACGGCATCGAAAAGAAGATGGTGCTGCCCGAGCCTGTGAACGAAGATCTTTACACTGCCGGATCCGATGTAACGGACAAGCTTGTGCGCTTGCCGGAAAATCTTGATACGGCAAAGAAACTGGCGGCGGAAAGTGATTTCATAAAGTCGGTTTTACCGAGCGGATACATCCCCGAGGTGTAACGCCGGGTTAATTTTGAACAGCTATGGAGGCCCCTGATGGCGGCGAGAGAAAAAAAATATAATATTCTTGTTGCCTCTGCGGACGAGAAACTGAGGGACTTCCTGGCACAGATCCTGCCTTCCGGGGAGTACGAGATCGCGCCCGTGGTGAAGAGCGCGGGCGAGGCAAGAAGAAAATTCATTTCAACTCAATACAACATTTTGATCATCAACACGCCTTTGTCCGATGAAACAGGCATAGAACTGGCCCAGGACATGTCCGAAAGGGCTGTTGGGATCCTTGTTTTAACGGACATCCATTCTTTTGACCAGACAGCTCATGATCTGGAGGAACTGGGTGTACTGACGGCATCGAAACCATTCGGCCGCCAGCAGGCATATGCCTACGTGAAGCTCCTTACCGCTTTTTCAAACCGCCTTTCGAAGATGGAAAAGGCAAATAAGACTTTGCAGGAAAAGGTGATCGACATAAGGGTGGTGAACCGCGCAAAGTGGGTACTGATCACAAACGAAGGGCTGAGCGAAGAGGAAGCCCACCACCGGATCGAGCAGATCGCCATGGAAAACAGGGAATCAGCGCGGATGGCAGCGGAAGACATCATAAAGAACTACGAAGAATGAACCTTTGGGGACGAGGTTAGGGATACATTTTTATCACGAATTAACGCGGTGAAGATTTACAACATTTTGGTACAAAAGGGTTGACAAAAGCGGCAGACTCTGCTAAATTATGTATGCTTTAGAAAGCATAGGATTAGATTTTGGAGATCGCATGAAAGACACTGTTTCAAAAAAGAATATCGGTATGTCAAATTGCAGATCTCAGATTGGCAATTGGTTTTATTATGCGGTACGCTTCTTTGCGTACTTCTTTTTTTATTATTTTATGCAGTTTACAAATGAAGATGAAGGGATAACCGTTGCGTAACAATTTAGAATGATAATTGATCGGTTTCCCGTGCGAAACCGATTTTTTTAAGTAATGAATACGATCGAAAGGACAATTTAAATGGAAGATTTGAAGAAAACAAGAGAAGAGATCGAGAAGATCGACAAGGATATGAGAGAGCTCTTTGAAAAAAGAATGACAGCTGTTGAAAAGGTTGCGGATTACAAGAGAGAACACGGACTTCCCATAAAGGATGAGGAGAGGGAAGAGTACCTTATCAGAAAGAACAGCGAGCTTTTGGATAAGAAGGAGATCGGTGATTACTACGTACTTTTCCAGAAGAAGCTGATGGAGTTGTCCTGCGACTATCAAAAGAAGAGAAACTACGGCATGAAGATCGCTTACTGCGGCGTAGAAGGCGCGTTTGCATGGATCGCAGCAACAAAGATGTTCCCGGGAGCGGAGCTTGTTGCCTGCGACAGCTTTGAAGAAGCCTACTCAAAGGTTGAAAACGGTGATGCAGACAGCGCTGTGCTTCCCATCGAGAACAGCTATGCAGGCGAGGTGGTTAACGTTATGGACCTCATGTTCTCCGGAAATCTTTATGTTAACAGCGTGATCGACATCGACATAGTTCACAACCTGATCGCGCTTGAAGGCGCAAGCATAGATAACATCAAGAAGGTGGTCAGCCATCCTCAGGCACTTTCCCAGTGCGATTCTTTCATTAAGTCCCACGGTTATGAGCCTGTGGCTTACAATAACACCGCCATGGCTGCTGAGTACGTTAAGAATCTGAACGATCCCACGGTTGCGGCTATTGCTTCTGCAGAAACCGCTGAGTTGCACGGACTTAAGGTCCTGGCATCGGGCATCAACGCCAGCAAGAGCAACACCACCCGTTTCGCCGCATTTTCAAGAGGCAGGAACATTCCCGGCGGAAACAACAAGAACCGCGCTGATCACTTCATCCTCGTGTTCACGGTAAAGAACGAGGCCGGCGCACTGGCACAGACACTGAACATCATCGGTGCCCACAATTTCAACATGAAATCCTTGCGAAGCCGTCCCATGAAAGGGCTCATGTGGAACTACTACTTCTACATCGAGGCCGACGGAAACATCAACACCCGCGACGGCAAAGATATGCTGACAGAGCTGGGAGCGTTGTGCGCAAACCTGAAACTTGTAGGAACATATTAAAAGGAAAACTATGAAGATAAACATTTCATCGAGAGATCTGAGCTATGATATAGTATACGAAAAGGGTGCGATCAAGCGGCTTTCAAGCTTCTTTGACACCGACAGGAAGGCACTCATCTTAACGGACAGCGGAGTCCCGAAGGCATATGCCTGCTCGGCCGCTTCCTGCTTTAAAGAGGCCTTCATTGAGACGATCCCGCAAGGGGAGCAGAGCAAGTGTATCGATAATTACCTGCTTCTTTTGAGAAGGATGCTCAAGGAAAACTTCACGAGGCATGACTGTGTAGTGGCCGTGGGCGGCGGAGTTTGCGGAGATCTGGCAGCTTTTGCGGCGTCCTGTTACATGAGAGGGATCGCATTTTACAACATTCCCACCACAGTACTTTCTATGGTGGACTCTTCCATCGGAGGAAAGACAGCGGTGGATTTCGAAGGCGTTAAGAACGTGGTGGGAAGCTTTTATCAGCCCTCCGCGGTGATCATCGACATCGATGTGCTGAAAACACTTGACAGAAGACAGGTGAACGCAGGTCTTGCGGAAGCCATCAAGATGGCGGCAACAAACGACGCCGAACTCTTTGAGTTTATGGAAAAATGCGAGGATCCCGATTCGAACATCGAAGAGATCATTAAAAGAGCAAATGCCATCAAAAAAGCGGTTGTGGAAGAGGATCCGCAGGAAAAGGGACTCAGAAAAGTTCTGAATTTCGGACACACTGTGGGACACGCTATCGAATCTGCGGCAGAGGGCAAGCTCCTGCACGGGGAATGCGTGGCGATCGGAATGATGCTCATGTGCTCCGAAGATGTGAAAAAGAGATTGGGCAATGTCCTTAAAAAGTACTCGCTCCCCACGGAATGCGAATACGAAGTGCCTGCCCTGATCGACAGGATGAAGCATGACAAGAAGGCAAATGCGGACGGTGTGAGCACTGTTTGGGTGAACGGCATCGGAAGCTTTGAATTTAAAAACATGACCTGGTCGGAGCTTTCGGGATTAAAGTAAAAGCATCGACAACAGATCTTACAAACATAAAACGAGGCAAAGTATGAAAAATACTCTTGGATCAAATGTTACAATTACAATATTCGGAGAAAGCCACGGACCTGCCATTGGCTGTGTTCTGGACGGACTGACTCCCGGACTCACCGTAGATGAGGAGACGATCAAAAGCATGCTTGCAAGAAGACGTCCTACCTCATCCATCGACACTCCCAGAAGAGAGCCTGACAATTACAGGATCTTAAGCGGTGTGTTTAACGGAAAGACAACGGGAACGCCTCTTTGCATCATGATCCCCAACGAGGAGACGAAGAGCAAGGACTACAATTTCGGCCCTGCAAGACCTTCTCATGCGGATTACGCGGCTCATGTAAAATACAACGGCTTCGAGGACTACAGAGGCGGCGGCCATTTTTCCGGAAGGATCACTGCGGCCATCGTTGCAGCGGGCGGCGTTTTGATCCCCGCACTTAATGAGCTCGGGATCTTCATCGGAACCCACATAAATGAGTGCGTAAATGTTTGCGACAGGGATTTCGGAAGCAGCGAAAAAGAGATCCTTGAAAACATTAAAAAGCTTAATTCAAAGAATTTCCCCGTGATCGATGACGATGCGGCGGAAAAGATCACAGCAGGCATACAGGAAGCGAGCAAGGACCTGGACAGTGTCGGCGGTATTGTGAAAACAGCCGTTGTCGGTCTTCCCGCGGGCGTGGGAGAACCCTGGTTTGACAGCCTTGAGAGTCTCTTGTCACATGCTCTTTACTCCATCGGCGCAGTAAAAGGCGTGGAATTCGGTAAAGGCTTTGAGGGCTCGGCTTTAAGAGGAAGCGAGTTTAACGATGCTTTCAGAAAAGAGGGAGACAGAGTGGTGACAGCCACCAACAATAACGGCGGAATAAACGGCGGGATCTCCAACGGAATGCCGGTGACCTTCAATGTTTCCGTAAAACCCACTCCTTCAATCGCAAAGCCTCAGAAGACGGTTAATTTCCTGACGGGAGAAGAAGAGGAACTCACTATCCACGGACGCCACGATCCCGCGATCGTCAGAAGGATCTGCCCCGTAATAGACAGCATTACGGCAATTGTGATCGCAGATGCTCTGGTAACGGGCTTCGGACCTCAGGTACTTTTGAAAGGAAAGGCTTTATGGAATACGGACTTATAGGAGAAAAACTGGGCCACAGCTTTTCCAAACAGATCCACGGCTCCATAGATGATTACGATTACATCCTTAAGGAGATACCCAAGGATGAAGTCGCTGCTTTTATGGAAAAACGTGATTTTAAAGGGATCAATGTAACCATTCCCTACAAAGAAACCGTGATCCCCATGCTGGATGAGATCGACGAAACGGCAGCGGAGATCGGAGCCGTAAATACGGTGGTGAACCGTAACGGAAAGCTGAAAGGCTTTAACACGGACGCGGAAGGCATGAAAGCCATGCTGCTCCGTGAAGGAATGGATTTTAAGGATAAAAAGGTTCTGATCCTCGGAACGGGCGGAACTTCAAAAACAGCGCTTTATGTATCAAAGAAGCTGGGCGCAAAGCAGGTGTTCAGAGTTTCCAGAAGTGAGAAGGACGGCTGTATAACCTATGACGAAGCCTATTCTGCTCACAGTGACGCGAATTTTATCATAAACACAACACCTGTGGGAATGTACCCAGAGACTTCGAAATGCCCTGTGGAATCGGAAAGATTCAAAAATCTGTCAGGTGTGGCGGATGCGATCTTCCATCCGCTAAGGTCAAATCTGATCCTTGAAGCGGAAGCGCGAGGGATAAAGGCATGCGGCGGACTATATATGCTTGCGGGACAGGCGGTATATGCCAGAACACATTTTCTGGGACTTAAGGAAACCGACACGAAGCTGATACAAAAGGCATACAGAGAAGTGCTGAAAGGCGTGAGGAACATTGTTCTTATCGGAATGCCCTCCTGCGGAAAATCAACGGTGGGAAAAGAAATTATGAGAGCGACCGGACTACCGCTTTTTGACACGGATTCGGAAATTGTTAAAAGGATCGGATGCTCAATTTCGGATTTCTTTAAAGAAAAGGGCGAAAAAGAGTTCAGAAGGATAGAAAGAGAAGTTATCGCGGAGCTTTCAAAAAACGGAGGAAAGATCATTTCCACCGGAGGCGGAGCGGTGCTCGATCCGATGAATGTCAGAGAATTAAAGCGCGACGGTATCATCATCTTTATCGACAGGAGTATCGACCGTCTTACACCCACGGCGGACAGACCACTGCTTCAGAACAGGGAGATGCTTGAAAAACTGTTCAAAGACAGATACGGGATTTACAAAGCGGCAGCTGACGTTACCATCGACGGGAACGGCAGTATCACCGAAAACACAAAGCGTGTTTTGGCAGCGGCGGATTTGGAGAATATATGAAATTTCTTGTTATAAACGGTTCCAATTTGAATTTTCTCGGCATCAGAGAGCCGGAGATCTACGGAAAAGCCACCTATAACGACCTGGTGGAGTTGATCAGGGCTCATGCAAAAGAGAAAAATGTTGAAGTTTCCTTTATGCAGTCCAATCATGAGGGAGATCTGGTGGATGCCATTCAACAGGCATATTTTGATAAGGTTGACGGTATCATAATGAATCCCGGCGCTTACACTCACACCAGTGTTGCTATCTTGGATGCGGTAAAGGCAGTTAAGATCCCCACAGTGGAAGTCCACATTTCCGATGTGGATTCCAGAGAGGATTTCAGACAGGTGAGCTACATACGCCTTGCTGCGGTAAAGACCATCGCCGGCAAAGGCTTTGACGGATACAATCTGGCCATGGATTTCCTGATCGATTTCTTGGGAGAAAACAAATGATCGCAAAGATTAAAAAAAGCAATTTAAAAGGGTGTCTGAAAGCAGTGCCCTCAAAGAGTTTTCTTCACAGAATGCTGATCTGCGCCGCCCTTTCGGAAGGGAGATCAAGGATCGGAAATGTCATTAAAAGTGAGGATATCCTTGCAAGTATAGACTGTATCAGGAGCCTGGGGGCAGAGGTGATCGAGGAAGGCGACAGCCTTATGATCCGCGGTATCGGAAGAAAGATGACGGAAAATGCGGCTTTCCCCTGCAGAGAAAGCGGAAGCACATTGAGATTCTTTATCCCCGTGGCTGCGGCTTTATGTGAAAAAGCGACCTTCACGGGATCCGAAAGGCTCATGGAGCGTGGTATCGGGATTTACGAAGATGCTCTCGGCTCAAAGGGAATAAAGTTTTCCAAAGAGAAGGGTGATTTAAATGTGGAAGGAAAGCTGATTTCCGGAATTTACGAGATTCCCGGAAACATTTCCAGCCAGTACATTACGGGACTTCTTTTTGCATTACCTTTGCTTGGGGGAGACAGTGAGATCCGCGTCTTACCTCCCGTTGAAAGCAGACCTTATATAGACATTACGATCTCTGTTCTGAAGCTTGCGGGGATCGAGGTTGAGGAACCTGAGAGGAACAGATTCCTGATCAAAGGAAACAGCAGCTTCAGGCCCTTGGACACGGATGCAGAAGGAGACTGGTCAAATGCCGCTTTCCTTTATGCGATGAACGGACTGGGTGCGGAGATCGAAGTTTCGGGACTTAACGGATCAAGTGTTCAGGGAGACAGGATCTGTGTTGAAAACTTTAAGAAGCTTGATAAGCCTCATGAAACGATCGATATCGGAGGCTGCATAGACTTGGGACCCGTGCTGTTTGCATATGCCTCGGCGAAAAACGGCGGACACTTTACGGGGACGGAAAGGCTGAAGATCAAAGAAAGCGACAGAGCGGCTGTGATGGCCGAAGAGCTTTTGAAATTCGGCGTTAAAGCAGAGATCAAAGAGAATGAAGTAATTATTCCCGAGGGAGGGGTTAAAGCTCCCACAAAACGTCTGGACAGCCACAATGACCACAGGATCGTAATGGCACTTACGGTACTTTTGATGCTGACGGGCGGAGAGATCGGCGGGATTGAGGCTGTCAGAAAGAGCTATCCCGGATTTTTTGAGGACTTGAGGAGGATCGGACTCGATGTGGAAATTAACGAAGGATAAAAAAATCTTAATAGTGGGCCTGGGACTGCTCGGAGGCAGCTATGCAGAGGCTTTGACGGATCTGGGCTATCATGTTGGAGCCTTGACAAGATCGGAAAGCAGTATAAAATACGCATTGGAAAAGGGACTGATCGCGGAAGGAACCACTGAGATCGATCCGGAATTCATCGGAAAGTACGATCTTTTGGTGTTTTGCCTTTACCCCAAGGTTTTCCTGCAGTGGATCAAGGACAATCAAAAGTACATTAAATCCGGTGCGCTGATCACGGATGTAACCGGAGTTAAGCGAAGCGTGGTGTATCCCATCCAGTCGATCTTAAGGGACGATCTGGAGTTCATTGCGGCTCACCCCATGGCAGGACGCGAGGTTTACGGCGTACAGAATGCTACAAAGAAGATCTTTAAAAACGCAAACTATATTGTGATCCCTACATTAAAAAACACGCCTGAAGGCATAGAGGCCTGTGAGGAACTCGGCCGCGAGCTGGGCTTCAGAAGCGTAAAAACACTTACTCCCGAACAGCATGATGAGATGATAGGCTTTTTGTCCCAGCTCACTCATTGCATTGCGGTTTCACTCATGGTGTGCAAGGACTCGGAAAGCCTGGTGGATTACACAGGAGACTCTTTCAGAGATCTGACGCGTATCGCAAAGATCAACGAGAGCATGTGGACTGAACTGTTTTACATGAATAAGGATGAGTTGCTTCTCCAAATGGAACTTTTTGAAGAGAAGTTTAATATATTAAAGAACGCCATCAAAAACGAAGACACGGAAACGATCCACGAGATCATGAAGCTGTCTACGGAAAAAAGGAAGTTGTTCGACAGGGAGAAAACAGAAACTCCCGATGAAAAATGACTGTTAATTCTTGAAAGGATGAAGATAAAATGAATGCAGAATTTGTAAAAAGATTACCCTCCGTACAGGACATCAAAGCGATGTACCCTGTTTCGGAAGAATTGGCCGATAAAAAGAAGGCTAACGACAAGGCGGTACAGGACATCATCACCGGCAAGTCGGACAAACTCCTTTTGGTCATCGGTCCCTGCTCGGCAGACAGAGAAGATGCTGTCATCGAGTACATCACCAGACTCAGAGGAGTTCAGGATAAGGTAAAGGACAAGATCGTGATCGTTCCCAGAATCTACACCAACAAGCCCAGAACAACAGGCGACGGCTACAAGGGAATGCTCCATCAGCCCGATCCCAACGGCGCACCCGACATGTTAAAAGGACTTCTCGCCATCAGAAAGCTTCATTTGGAGGCTCTCAAGCAGACAGGACTCTCCAGTGCGGATGAAATGCTCTATCCCGAGAATCACCAGTACCTTTCCGATCTTTTAACCTACGTTGCTGTTGGCGCAAGATCGGTTGAGAACCAGCTCCATCGTCTCACAGCCAGCGCACTTGACATTCCTGTGGGAATGAAGAATCCCACCAGCGGAGACATTTCCGTAATGATCAACTCCATCATTGCGGCAAGCCATCCTCATGACTTCGTTTACTCCGGATGGGAGGTAAAGAGTAAGGGTAACCCCATGGCTCATGCCATTCTTCGCGGTTCCTTGAGCAAGTCCGGCCGTTCCCTTCCCAACTACCATTACGAGGATCTGAGAGGCCTCCACGAGACCTGCGCTAAGGCAGGACTTGACACCTGCGGCGTCATCATAGATTGCAACCACTGTAACTCCGGAAAGATGTACGAGGAGCAGATACGTATCGCAAAGGAAGTCCTTCACAGCACCAGATACTCCGAGGATGTCTTCAAAATGGTCAAAGGTCTCATGATCGAGTCCTACCTTGAGGACGGCTGCCAGAAGCCCGACGGAGGCGTTTACGGAAAGTCCATCACCGATCCCTGCCT
>JAILNG010000151.1 GCA_024691875.1 Lachnospiraceae bacterium
GTCAGATCTTCAATGCAAAGTTTCTGTAAGCCCTGAGCGATCTTGTCTTCCTCTCCCTTTGTCTTTGCCTTGTAGCGCATGTACTCCTGAGGCTTTGACATGGTTGTGGGATGGTACTCGATAGGGCATTCTCTTGTTGAAAGAGTGTCTCCCGTTCTTGTGGAATTAAGTTTGCCGATGGCACCGATGTCTCCGGAATTGAGCACAGGTACTTCGATAAGATCTTTACCGCGCATCACGTAAAGCTTCTGAAGTTTCTCTTCCACATCCTTTGTAACATTGTAAACAATGTCTCCCGCTTTCAAAACGCCGGTACAAACCTTAACCAAAGAATACTTTCCTACGAAAGGATCCATGATGGTCTTGAAAACTGTAGCGCTGACAGGCTTTGAGTTATCCTTATCAGCCTGAACTTCTTCACCGGTCTTCTTGTTGACACCCTTTTTGAATACTGCAGACTTTTCGGGTGAAGGAAAATACTTCTGGAAGGACTGTAAAAGCATATTACAGCCGTAGGTCAAAACTCCGGATCCCATCTGGACCGGAATTATGTCATGCTCGATAACGCTCTTTCTGAGGGCTCCCGAAACCTCTTCCTGAGTGAATTCTTCACCGTTAAAGTACTTGTCCATGAGCACTTCGTCCGTCTCTGCAACAGCTTCAAGTATCATGTTTCTGACCTCATCCAGATCTCCCTTGACGCCTGCCGGGATCTCCGTATCGGTGTAAGTTCCGTCGGGATTGAATTTTCTTGCTCCCATCTTAACAACGTTTACAAAGCCTGTAAATTTATCATTTTCATATGTAGGCAAATGGAAAGGTGCTATCTTCTTTCCGTAGAGTTCCTTCAGGTCATTGACTATCTTAATGTAATCCGCATTGGGATCATCCATGTTGGTAACGAAGAAAATGCAGGGAATCTTTCTTCTCTCACAAATATCCCATGCCTTTCTTGTTCCGACTTCGATCCCCGCCTTACCGTTGATCACTATGACTGCAGCATCCGCAACACTCATTGCCTCTTCTGCCTGTCCGACAAAATCGAAATATCCCGGTGCATCCAGGAGATTGATCTTCAATCCTTCCCATTCGATGGGTACTACGGAAGCTCTGACCGAAAAGCCTCTTTTAATCTCTTCTTTGTCATAATCGCTTATTGTGCTACCCTCTGCAACCTTACCCATTCTGGAGATCGCCTTTGTGTGAAAAGCAAGAGCTTCTGCGAGTGTTGTCTTTCCTGAACCCCCATGTCCGAGAAGTACAACATTCCTGATTTGTTCGGTTTTGTAAACATCCATACGCGTTTTTTCCTTTCAAGTCGATTTATCTGTTAATTTCTCTCAAAAACTAACGGATACTCAATTATTCTATCATTTCAAGGAAAATTACGCAACCAATTTTAATCTCTTTTTTATATTTTCAAACACAATCTAAATATCATTAAAAATCGGACAAATTTCGTGGCTGAGTTAACAGAATTTTTACAATATATCCTTTGACGTATTCATACACAAATGATACAATCAATCTTGTGTCAAAGTGGCTCTGTATCTGCCTTTGACGCGATTCAAAAAATCTGCGAAAGGGAAATTTTGACTTTAGTTGTCAAATAATTATGAGGAAATATGTATTATATTTTCGTTAACCCCGCTTCAAAATCAGGTTCCGGCAGTGCACTTTGGGCCGAAGCCGAAAAAATCTTCAAAGAGAGAAACATTCCTTACGAAGTGCATCTCACAAAGAAAAACGAATCCATCCAAAAAGACTACGAAGAAATTTACAATAAAACAACCGAGCGCCCCATAAAGCTGATCATTCTCGGCGGAGACGGCACTTTAAACCAGGTCGTTCAGGGGATCACTCACCTTGATGAGACCGAACTCAGCCTGATAAGAAACGGTTCCGGAAATGATTTTTCCAGAAACAAAGAGCTTCCCGAAGATCTTCCTTCCATTATTTCGGGCATAACAGACAGAAAGCACGAACTGAACATCGATGTGTGCGAATCCGTTTACTCAGGCGGCTGTCTGCCCGACGGCTCTTCCATTCCCGACGGTTCTCATCGGTATCTTGTGAGCTCCGGTCTCGGATACGATGCAGACATTTGCTACTATGCAAATCACAGTCCCAAATTAAAGAAACTTCTTAAACATCAGGTCTACACCTTCTTTGGAGTAAAAAATGTTTTCACCACGGGACTTGCGGATATGGAAGTGGACATTAACGGACAGATCTCCTTCTATCCTCATGTTTATTTCCTTGCAGCCATGAACCAGCCTGTTGAAGGCGGCGGAGTTCCCATGGCTCCGGATGCTTCCGACACCGACGGGAAACTTGATTTTCTTGTGATCTACGGACTTTCAAGACTCGGTGCGCTTCTCCTCGTTCCGAAGCTCAAGTCAAAAAAGCATGTAGGTCGTAAAGGTGTGTCTCTTTTAAGAGGCGAAAAGATCAAGGTCACTTGCAACATCCCCAAGATGGTCCACTACGACGGAGAAACTCCCGGCCTTTTCAAAAGTTTTGAAACCGGGATCATAGGACAGATCAGATTCATCTATTGATCAGCCGGAAGTTCAAGACAAAAAAGCCCGGGCAGCGACTGCTGTCCGAGCTTATTTTTATGCAAGCACGAAATTCAACTCTTTGCCGAAATCGAATTTCCGCTTTTCTGTTTTTATTTTCCCATTTTCTACGGAGATCCTAACCGTATCGTAGATCCCTTTTTCGTAATCAAGGCTCTCGCCGTCATCCACGTGAAGATCAAAGGGCAGGCAATCGCTGTCGCGCCCGTTCTTCTCTCTTGCCAAATAGACTTCGATCTCCCGGATCTTTTCAGGCTCAATGGAGGTAAGATCTTTAACCATAGGAATGACCGCACCCTCCTTTATGAAGATCCCCGTCGAATCAAGAGGCATCTCGATGATATATGCCCGGCCGCCCTCATAGAGCTTTCCGGTGAAAAAGTCGATCCAGCTTCCTTTCGGGAAGTAGACGATCCTTTCTCTCTTTCCCTGATCCACGATCGGTGCGTGGAGCACCCTGTCTCCCACCATGACCTCATCGTTTATCTCCCACACCTTTTCATCCTCAGGCCGGTACATGAAAAGCGGCGCAAACATCGGCATTCCGGTTTCATGGGCCTGCCACTGCAGTGTGTACAGGTAGGGGATGAATCGGTATCTGATCTTCAGGATCTTTTTGTAGATCTCATAGGTCTCTTTATCAAAGGCATATGGTTCCTGTTTGCGTGTTCCCTTTGCCGAATGATTCCTGAAATAAGGCATAAAGAGATCGGCTTCCGCCCATCTTAAAAGCAGTTCCTTCGTTGTATCGTTTCCGAAGCCGCCCACGTCAACGCCGTTCATAAAGAAACCGCAAAGGTTCATCGTCATAACCTGAGGAAGCGAAGTCCTCAAATGGTCCCAAAGGGATTGATTGTCACCGTTCCAGGACGTGGTGTAACGGCTCGTGGCAGCAAATGCCGCTCTGGTGATCAATGTGGGGCGTTTGTTCTCTTCCCTGAACGCTTCCGCAATAGTCTTCGACATGTACTCTGCGTAAAGATTGTGCGCTTCATCGTGGAGGATCATCCTGTCGTCACCCATAAACTCCACATCATCGGGCAACGGTCCCCTGAAAGAAGCAGGTTCGTTCATGTCTCCCCATATGCCTGTTACATTGTATTTTCTAAGGAATTCCTTTGTAACATTTTTAAAGTAATCCCTCACGTTCTTTTTGAAGTAATCGGGATAAACCGCATCTCCCGGCCAGACTTCGTTAACGTACTCTTTTCCGTTAAGTGTGGCAAAGCCGTTCATTTTCTTTACATCATCATAGATCTTGTAGCCCTCGTCCTTTTTAACGGCGGGATCGATGATGGTGATGACCGCAACTCCCTGCTCTTTAAACTTCCTGCAGGTTTCCGCAAAATCCGGAACATAGGCATCATCCACGGTATAAACCCTGTAGCCATTCATGTAATCGATGTCAAAATGGATATAATCCAGAGGGAGTCCCTCTTCCGTGTGGCGTCTCACCAGCTCCTTCGCCTCGTCATCCGTGTAGGACCAGCGGGATTGATGGTTCCCCATAAATTTCATCGTTGTAAACACTGATGGTCCGATAAGAGAGTAATAAGCTTTTACTATTTCCGCAGGATTTTTTCCGATGAATAAAAAGTAATCGTACTCCCCTTTTTCAGAGCCTATGAACAAACGGTCATCGTAGGTTTTGCCCAGATCGAAGGTACATTCGTAGCTCGAAGGATAGAAAAGTCCGAATTGAGACTCTCCCTGTTTTACAAGAATAAAATTCACCGATTTATAGAGAGACCTGTAAGTCTCATTGTGCTGTGTCGGATCGTCGCTGTTCTTTGAAACATAGGCATAGCCGCGTCTGTTGAGGAATGCAGCCTTGTCACCCAGTCCGTAGATCTTGTCATCTTTACATGATAAAGCGACACCGATCAGGGTTTTAAAGGAATGGTCCTTCGCTTCGGTTTTATGCCCTTCCTTTAAAGCTATATCAAAGTTTTCTTCCTTCTTTGTTTCTATGTTTTTGCAAGCTTTTTCCTCAAAGACCGGGGTACCGTTCCTTCGGATCACAAGACTGCCGTCTTCTCTGCAGCTGATCTCGGGAAGATCTGCGCTATCGATCTCTCTTTTCACGTCATTCAGTCCGAAAAGAGATGTGTCGTTCTTTTTCTTGTAGATCCTGATAGTGTTCTTATTGAGTAATTCTACCTTCTTATCTTTAAATTCCATAAATCCTTAAAGCATCCGGGTCAGCCCTTCCGCTTTTCGAAAAACTCGAAAAGCTGCTTTAAAAGTTCCTCTCTTTCTATGCTTTTTAAAAGATAGCCGTCAGCCTTCAACGCCACAACTTCCATAACGCTTGCCTTGTCACTTTTTCCTGTCAGAAAAATGACGGGAATGTTCTTTGTCTCGTAATCGCTCTTAAGCATTTCAAGCACCTTAGGACCGTTGGTCACGGGCATCTCAAAATCCAAAAGGACCAGATCCGCCTTGTTGGATCCCAGCCATTTGATGCCCTGAAGTCCCGAAACCGCCATTGAAACCTTATAGGTGCCCTTAAGCCAGTCTCTCACCAATCCCATGTAGGTGGGATCATCATCAATGATCAATATGCTCTTTTTCCTGTTTTCGTATGCTATGCCTTTAAAAACATCTTCCACCGTGGCCATGAAGCTCTCATTATCCAGCGGTCTCTTAAAAGTTTTAAGAACAAAATTATGGGAAAGTCCGTCGCAGACCTGTTTCACATCTCCCGGATCTCCGATGATGATGAATTCAACATCCGAATCCGTTAATTTATCGGCAACAAACCGCTCCGTTTCCGCCGACAGGCAGTCATTGTTGTCCATGTAGTAAACCAGCAATGCATTCTCATCCCAAATGTTGTTAAGATCATTGATGGAAGGCTTCACATACGTTGCTTTGTGTCCCGCATCAATGATCTTTTTGATCAAAGCCTTCACCACAAAGCTTTCTTTTTCAGCCATTACCATGATGCCTTTTTTCTCAGTCATATCATCCTCCGGTTTTATTGCTCATCCCTAAGCATTTTTTCCATTTCATCCCAGTCCAGCTTCTTAAGTAAAAGTTCCATTTTTGTAAAGAATTCTTTTGCATCGGGCTTCATTTTCCTGCCCAAAACTTCCGAAAGAACCATCTCCGCGGAATCATAATCCATCTGGGGTACAAACTCCCTGAGGGCATCCTTTGCATCCTTCAGATCATCTTCTCCCATTTCTTCTCCGCTGCCCTCCGTTTCAAAGCCCGAGAGCTTTTCCCTGTAGCTTTGATAGAGTTCCAGGAGGCCCTCCGTTTTTTCGCCGATAGTCTTCAGATCTTTTGCTTTTCCGGCGTTTTCCAGTTCCTCTGCCAGCCGCGAAAGCTCCGACGCTCCGATGATCCTTGCGGAACTCTTCAGAGCGTGCACTTTAATCGTGTAGGTCTCAAGATCCGATTCCTTAAATGCCTTTTCAATGATCCCATGATTCTCGGACAGCATATCAAAGAATGTCTTTATTGATTTTACAAAAGATTCCGCTCCACCGCAATACCTAATGCCGTCTTTAACGGAAATTCCCTCCGCGTCGCAGAGCCATTCAAATTCCTTTGGCAAAACGTCGTCTTTCTCTGCCGCTCCCGCTGACGCGCTCACGTCTTCCAACAATTCCTCGGGCATATACTTTCTGAGTGTCTCTTCAAGCACTTCTCCGTCCACCGGTTTTGCCAGATAATCCGAAAATCCCGCTTCTTTGTAAAAGCTTCCGCCGTCAGTCGCACCGTTTGCGGTGAGCGCGATAACGGGAACATCGTTTCTTTCGGGGATCTCTTCCCTCAATTTCTTCAAGGTTTCAAGTCCATCCATTTCCGGCATCATGTGATCCAGAAATACTGCATGGAAGCTTTCCTTTTTCAGTATCTCCAGGCATTCCTTTCCGCTCAGTGCAGTGGTCACATTGACCTTTGTACCCTTTAGCAGTCCCTTGATGACCACAAGATTCATTTCATTGTCATCCACCACCAGGACACGTCCTTTGGAAGCTACAAACTGAGGAATGTATCCCTTTGAAGCCTTATCGTCTTTTTCCGAAAACTCTCCGATCACATCGTCGGAAAGAACTTCCTGTCTTACCGTAAAGTAGAAGATCGAGCCTTTTCCGTATTCACTCTCGCATTTTAGTTCTCCGCCCATCAAAGCAACAAACTGTCTGGAAATGTCAAGGCCAAGCCCGGTTCCCTGTATGCCTGTGTTTTTCTTTTCATCAAGGCGTTCAAAAGGTGAAAACAGTTTTGCCATGTCTTCCTGCTTTACGCCTATGCCTGTGTCTTTCACAGCAAAATAGATGTCGCAGGACTTTTCGGTCTTTTCCCTGAGTTCTGCCTTTAACACGAAACCGCCTTCGTGGGTGTACTTGACCGCATTGGTCAAAAGGTTCAGAACAACCTGTTTGATCTTTCCCATATCTCCGTAAAGCCTCGTCGGGATCTTCGGATCGATCTCGGTCTCAAAAGTCAGATCCTTTTGATTGCTTCTGACTCTGATCATCGTAACAATGGATCTTAACAGTTCGTTCGTATCGTATTCCTGTTCCACAAGGTTCATTTTTCCGGACTCTATCTTAGAAAGATCCAGAACATCATTGACCAGCCCAAGCAAAGTTTCGGAAGCCCTTTTAATGTCTGTGGCGTATCCCGTTACCGCCTTTGCGTACTCCGGCGGAACTTCATCCGTATCCTCTCTCAGGATCATCTCATCCATTCCCATAATGGTGTTGATGGGGGTTCGTATCTCATGAGACATGTTTGCAAGGAATCTGGATTTTGCACTGTTAGCCCTCTCCGCCTCATCTCTGGCCACTCTTATCTGCTCATATTGCCGTCTGATGACTGTTTCTTTAAGGATCGCAATAACGATCGCAGCAACGAGGATCACAGACAGAAGTACGATCAGGATCTTGGTCAAAATGTGTTCAAACAGGCGAGGCTTCTTTACGATCTCAAAAATCTCTTCTCTAAACACTGTGTCATTCAGGCCGTCAAGGATCTGAACATGCAATTTATACTCTCCGTACGGAAGGTTTGTATAAACAAGGTCGGAAATATTACTTTGTCTTCCGTATACTCCATCATCTTTTGTGCCTTCCAAAAACATTCGTATTTCAGGGTTGGAAAGGGTGAAATTCAGAATGCTGGCTCCGATCTGGATACGCCCTTTGGTCGGTGGAATGATAAAGCTTCCGTCTTCTTCCGCTTCAACATTTTTTCCGTCCGCAAGGATGTATTTTACGCCGATGTGGCAATTTTTGTCGAAGTAGTCATAGGAATCCATGTTAACTTCTCTGATTCCGTCCGTACAGCAGAGAAGAAGCTGCTTTTCATCAAGTATCAGATTCCATGCATTGGCTGTGAGCGTAGTGTTAAAGCCCATGGTTCCGTCCAAAAGTTTGTACTTGTATTCACCGTCAGCTACTATGTCCGATGCCTCGGCTATGTATATGCCTGCGCTGGAGAAAACCCAAGCCTTGTCGTCGTCGGTGATCGTGATGTCGTAGTTGTTGCTGTAAGGGAAATGTTCAAGGCGGCGCACAGTAGTTTTGTCATCGTAGTAGAGCGCATTGCTGGTTACATAGAAAAATCCGCCGTTGTAGGGTACGATACGAAGAACCACCAGGCTTTCAAGACCGTCCTCCACGTCGATGCAGTCCACCACCTGCCGGTCTTTGATCACATAGATACCGCCTCCGTCACTGCCTGCATATATAGTCCCATCACTGTCCTGCATTAAGCTGAGTATCTGAGGAGTCCCCAGCCCCTCGTAACTTCCCAAAGTGCAGACCACTTCATCATTTTTAATGTACGTGAGTCCAAGATTACTCGATACAAGTATCGAACCGTCCGTCAATTCCATGGCAATACGGAATCTTCCGCCGATGGTTCCGGTAGATTCGTTATAGTGCCTGATCTGATAATTGGGCGTTATCTTGTAAAGGCCGTTTTTGCCGTAAGTACTGATCCAAAGGTTTCCGTTGGAATCTTTACAGATGTGCCTGATCCTGACTCCATCGAATTCATCAATGAATTCATAATTATACTTTTCATAGGTCAATTTGTTTATTACGGAAAGTCCGTCATCTTTACCGATGTATATATCATTATTGTCATATGCAATGCAGTTAACGACACTTCTCAGAAGTCCCGCCTTAACAAATATATCGGAAAAAGGATTGGGAGAAAACTTGATGACGCCCTTCTTGTTGGATACGAACCAGATGTTTCCCTGATAATCCATGAGGGCATCGCATATCGAGCTTTCAAAGGAATCCTGGGTAAGATTCAGCAGAGTGTTTGTAGCCCTTTCTATAACTCCCATGCCGTTTTCGGCGCAAACGTACCATATCATGCTGCTTTCATCATAGCAAATACCGGAAAAGTACTTGAGCCGTCCACCGTTTATGTACACGCCTTCACTGATCGTTCCATCCTTGTACTCGTATTCAACAAGGCCGGAACCGGAAGTCCCTGCAAGAATTATATGATCTTCACTTATTGCGGCTGATGTAAAATCGATCCCTACGGTATCCGGATAAAAGTTGGTAATGATCTCTTCTCCATCAGTCAAAAACAAGGCTCCGGCATTTGTTACACCGACTACGATCCCGTTGGCGTAGTCCAGGGAACGTATGCCTCCCAGAGCCATAAATTCCTCTTTATTTGTAATGTTGCCCTGATCGTCCATCAGGGAAAGTCCCTCCACCGTTCCGATGCAGAGATTTCCTCTTCCGTCCTGAGACAATGCGCGCACGCTGTTTGACAAAAGGCCTTGCTCCTTTGTGCAGAAAAGCACTTCATCGCTTCCCGGATCATAGTAAGCAGCACCGGTGTCGTTGGTTCCGATCCACAATCTGCCTTCATCATCGGCTATCAGAGACATGACACTGCAGATCCTTGGGTCGGGCGTGATCTTTTCAAAGCTTCTTCCGTCGTATCTGTAAAGGCCGGAATAGGTTCCTATCCAGAGGTATCCTTCAGGTGTCTGCTCAATGGTGTTGACTTCCATGGAAAGCAGTCCCTCGCTTTTGCCATAGATCACGGCCTCGTAACCGGGAAGATAATTGGTTGCTTCTTCCTCGGAAGCTGCGAGAGCATGACTTTCCGGGACAGCTGTCAGTAAGATCATGAAAAATAATGCCAAAACAAGATTTCTTTTCACTTATCGGCTCCTTTTATCATAAAAAGCGTTTGAAACAAACTGTTTTTTTGACTATTCTTCATTATATCATTAACATTTGCATTTCTCAACCGTACTTGCCAAATACCGAACTTTTGCTATACTTTACCATATGGAAAAAACTAACGAAAAAAATAAAACATCCATAGGGATCCTGGCCCACGTAGATGCAGGTAAGACCACGCTTGCGGAGGCCATTCTGTTTTCTGCGGGCGAGCTCAGAAAAGCAGGTCGCGTAGATCACGGAGACACTTTTCTTGACAATCACGAACTGGAAAGAAAACGCGGGATCACCATCTTCTCAAAGCAGGCTCATTTTTCTCTCCCAAACCTTGAAGTGAATTTAATAGACACGCCCGGACATGCGGATTTTGCTTCGGAAGCGGAAAGGACTCTTTCCGTACTTGATTACGCAATTCTTGTCATCAGTTCCGTGGACGGAGTTCAGAGTCACACTTCGACACTCTGGTCCCTGCTTAAGCGTTACGGGATCCCTGTTTTCATTTTTGTAAATAAAACGGATATTTCCGAAAGAAATGAAGCTGATGTCATGTCAGAGCTTTGCGAAAAGCTGGATCACGGATGCTGCAATTTCACATCTCCTTCCGCCGAAGACATTGCTTCCTGCGATGAAGCCCTGATGGAGAGCTATCTTGAAAGCAATAAGCTGGATAATGCTCTTGTGACGGAGGCTGTTAAAAGGCGCCATCTCTTCCCCGTGCGCTTCGGATCCGCCCTGAAATTCATCGGTGTTCGGGAACTGCTTAACGATCTCGACACCTTTGCCCGGGGAACCTCAGGTTCAAAAGAGGATCCTCTTCGCGGGACAGTTTACAAGATCACTCGCGACAAGACCGGTCAAAGGCTGACTCATATCAAGATAGAAGCCGGAAGTCTTAAAGTCCGTGAGGAGCTGAACGGCGAAAAGATCACTCAGATCCGATCCTATTCCGGAGAAAAATATGAGACCAAAGATGAGGCTCTTCCGGGAGACATATGCGTTCTTACCGGCCTTAACAACACTTTTGCCGGAGAACTCCTGGGAAGTGACGGACCTGCTCTGTCTCCGATCCTGTCGCCCGTCATGGCCTACAGGCTGATCCTTCCCATGGGTACGGACGTCCTTTCAGCCTTCACGAAATTAAAGGTCATCGAAGAAGAGATCCCTGAGCTTTCTCTGGTTCTTCTTGAAGACACCAACGAGATCCAGGCTCAGATCATGGGTGAAATTCAGATCGAGATCCTCACAAACATAATTCGCGAACGCCTTTCCATTTCGGTGGAATTCGGAGTCGGAACGATAATATACAGAGAAACCGTGGCTTCCGTTTCCGAAGGCGTCGGTCACTTTGAACCGCTCCGCCATTATGCGGAAGTTCATTTAAAGCTCGAGCCCGGGGAAAGAGGCTCCGGAATTCAGGTGGACACAGATGTTTCAACCGATGTTCTTGACAAAAACTGGCAAAGGCTGATCGCAACGCATGTTCTCGAAAGACGGCACAGAGGCGTTTTGACCGGTTCTGTCCTTACCGATGTCAAGATCACAGTCATAGGCGGACGTGCCCATCCCAAACACACCGAGGGCGGAGATTTTCGTCAGGCCACCTACAGAGCCGTGCGCCACGGCCTTATGAGAAACACTTCCGTACTTTTGGAGCCATGGTACGACTTTATGCTTGAAATCCCCGCATCAAAACTGGGAAGAGCCATGAATGACATCACAAAAATGAGCGGAACGGTTAAAACTCATGAGATATCCGGAGAAAATGCAGTTCTCTTCGGACGCTGTCCCGTGAGCACCATGCATGGCTATGCTCTCGAAGTCACCGCATTTACCAACGGTCTCGGAAAACTTTCCGTATCCTCGGGAGGCTACGACATCTGTCACAATGAGGAAGAAGTCATAGAGAAATTCGGTTACCGGCCGGAGGCAGATCTTCGTAACACTGCAGACTCAGTCTTCTGTGCTCAGGGTTCGGGCTTTACGGTACCGTGGAACGAGGTCGAGAACTATATGCACGTGGAGGCCTGCCTAAAAAGCGGGTCCCAATCCTCTAAGGAGATACTTAAGCCTTTGTCGGCTCCCCCTCCCACAGTTTCGACCGCTGACACGTCCCACTTTTCCTACTCTGCTTCCGCCCGGCTGGACAAAGATCTGGCGGACATTTTCAATAAAACCTACGGCAGCAGGAAAGAACCCGAAAAGGCACGAAACCTCTTTGATCCCGTGTCGCGTGTGCCAGCCAAAACCTTGCCTGCCAAGGTTCGGGTCAGGGAATCCGAACAGATAGACGAGTACCTTCTGGTGGATGGCTACAACATAATCTTCTCCTGGGACGAATTAAACGAACTGTCAAAAACCAACCTTCAGGCCGCACGCCAAAAACTCATGGACATTTTGAGCAATTACCAAGGTTTCAGGCAAATGAAACTGATACTGGTCTATGACGCCTACAAAGTGGAAGGCGGGACCGAGCATGCGGATAAATACAAAAACATTTTTGTGATCTACACAAAGGAAGCGGAAACCGCAGACCGCTACATCGAACGCACCGCCATCTCTCTGACTGAAAAGCACAAGGTCACGGTTGCGACATCCGACGCTACGGAACAGGTGATCATCTGGGGCGCAGGTGCATCCCGTATGAGTGCGAGAGAATTAAAAGAAGAGATCGAAAGGACCGATAAAGAGATCACCGCGCTTCTGGACGAACGTAACAAGCCCGGAGGCAGCGCTCTGCTTGATTCATTGAGCCCGGAGGTTGCGGAATTCATAAAAAATTACCGTTTGAAACAGGATTAGTCTCGTACTTGTGTTTTGATTTCAAATATTTTATAATAAGCAATCGGGTTTTTCCCAAAATTAAGTAAAAGGATGGTGTTTTTATGGCACAAAAAAGCGGCAGTGCAAAAGTAACCGCACAGAAAAACAATAGTTTACCGAAGGCAAATGCCTGGTTAACATATGATGACAAAAAGAGAAAAGAAGTCTTCGCTCTTTCCGAGAATTACAAAGACTTCCTTTCAAAGCACAAGACAGAGCGCGAATGTGTAAAGGGCGCTATCAAGCTCGCAGAAGCAAAAGGCTACAAGAACCTTGAGGATTTCATCAAATCCGGAACTCCTTTAAAGCCCGGCGACAAGGTTTACCACAACAACATGGGTAAAGCCCTTGTCCTCTACATTATCGGTGAACGTCCGCTTGAAGAAGGAATGAAGATCCTGGGCGCTCACATTGACTCTCCCAGACTTGACTTAAAGCAGGTTCCTCTCTATGAAAAGTCCGAGCAGGGCCTCCTTGACACACACTACTACGGCGGTATCAAGAAGTATCAGTGGGTAACCATTCCTCTTGCATTCCACGGCGTAGTTGCAAAGAAGGACGGCAGCGTGATCGAGATCAACATTGGCGAAAAAGAGGACGATCCTGTATTCGAAGTTTCCGATCTCCTGGTTCATCTTTCCCCCAAACAGCTTGAAAAGTCAGGCGCAACAGTCATTGAAGGTGAAGATCTCAACATCCTTTTCGGCAGCGAGCCTCTTACAGGCATCGACAAAGAAGCTGTTAAGGCAAATCTCTTAAAGCTTCTCAAAGAGAAATACGATATTGAAAACGACGATTTCCTTTCTGCCGAGATCGAAGCTGTTCCGGCAGGTCCCGCACGTGACTTGGGCCTCGACAGGAGCATGATCACAGGCTACGGTCACGACGATCGTGTCTGCGCTTACACCTCACTCATCGCTATGCTTGAAACAAAGAAAGTTGACCGCACGGCAGCCTGCCTCCTCGTTGATAAAGAAGAGATCGGAAGTGTGGGTGCAACAGGCATGCACAGCTTCTTCTTTGAAAATTCCGTAGCCGAGCTTGTTAACCTTACAGGTGAGTACTCAGAACTCAAGGTTCGTCGCGCGCTTGCAAATTCTCACATGCTCTCTTCCGACGTTTCCGCTGCATACGACGCAAACTATCCCGATGCATTCGAAGAAAAGAACGCAGCATTCTTCGGAAAAGGAATTGTTTACAACAAGTACACCGGCGTTAAAGGAAAGAGCGGATCCAACGATGCAAACGCTGAATACATGGCAAAGATCAGAGCCGCAATGGACAAGAACGGTGTAGCATTCCAGACTGCCGAACTCGGAAAGATCGATCTCGGGGGCGGCGGAACCATCGCTTACATCATGGCAAAATACAACATGCAGGTTATCGATGCGGGTGTTCCCGTGCTTTGCATGCACTCTCCCTGGGAGATCGTTTCCAAGTCGGACGTTTACGAAGCAAAGCAGGCTTACATCGCATTCCTGAAAGAGGTTTGATCTTACAAAACCGAAGCACAGCAAAGGGAGAAAACAACAATGGAGCGCATAGCAAAATTCGAAACCGTAACACGAACAAGATTCATTCAGGATTACATGGACACATTTCCCGACAAAACAGAAGGGGATGCCAAGAATGCATATGCCTCTCTCACTCTCCCCGTCAGGGCCACCACAGGCTCGGCAGGTTACGATTTCCGCTCTACGCTGGATTTTAACCTTGCTCCCGGCGAAAGCATCAAGATCCCCACAGGCATACGCGTTCGGATGCGCGAAGATTACTGCCTCATGATCTTTCCCAGAAGCGGCCTCGGATTCAAGTACCGTCTGCAGATGAACAACACCGTCGGCATTATCGACAGCGATTACTACAATTCTGACAATGAAGGTCACATCTTCATCAAGATCACAAATGATTCCAAAGAAGGAAAAACAGTTTCCCTGAAAGCAGGCGATGCATTTGCGCAAGGGATCTTCATGAACTTCGGTATCACCGAGGACGATGCGGTTTCAGGAACAAGAAACGGCGGACTGGGAAGCACTTCAAGATAAAAAAATCGAGCCCTCACAATGTTTGCGAACAGATGTGCGGGCTCTTTTTTTCAATATTCTGTTGTAAACCGGCTGAGATAATAAACGACAGATCTTGTGACGGATTTCATCCTTTATTTCAAAGCCTTCAAGATACAACGGGTTACTTTGCGCGACAATCGAAATGTCCTGTTTTCGATGACGACGCATTTGTCCATTTTCTCCGATCCGTAGTGTCTGCTGCCTTCGGTGATCACCACCGCTGTGTGCCTGTCATAACCGGCTGCTGAAAGGGCGGCATCCCACTCGGCCCGAGTCCATGGTGTCAGGCTTCCAACAAGAAACTTTTTTTCAAAATAGATCTCTGCCGCGTCACACGATCCTTTGCCAAAGTCACAGATTATAAAATCGTAGCCCCTGCCGCGCCAGCCTTTGATGTCTTCGCTGAAAACCCTTTTTGCTATTGTTACTCCGTCCTTTTCAAAACTGTACTCCTGTGATTTCCTTGTGGGTACAGAATCCTCCAGCTGTTCCAGATTGCTGTCCGAATTACAATCCAAAACAAGGACTTTTGCCTCGGTGATTTTTTTCAAATGCCTTGCAAGTGTTAATGCAAACCAACTGCCATGATACCCCGTCGGAACTCCTGTTACAGCAAACCAGATCCCTTCGGTGTACTTTCCTGTTCTTTTCTTTTTCCTTAAAGCAAGTAAAGCATCTCTCACTTCGCTGCTCTCCGTAAATTGGATCTTCGCGTTTCTTGTACATCTGTCCACAACCTTTTTGTATCCTGTCGGTACTACGGGCGTAAAAAGGAGCATATACTCAAAGATCTTTCCCAGGATGTAGATGTCCGTACTGCAATTAATGTCTCCGTCACCCAGCATCTCGGGCGCACAGAATCCCGGTGTTCCGTAGATCATCTGTCTCCGGCCGGTCTCCTCATGGCATATGGCACTGCCGAAGTCTATCAGCTTCATCTTATGGTCTGAGACAATAATGTTCTCGGGCTTGAGATCCAGATGCAAAACTCTGTGAGCCGGGTTGTGAATGTACATTAAGATTTCGCTTAATTGAATGGAATAGTCAAGAATTTCAGATTCAGAAATTTTGATATGTCTTTTAAGATAGTTTTTAAGGGATTCTCCCTCCAAAAACTCTTCGATAAGAAATGTGTATCCGTTCTCTTCTTTAATGTCATAGATTATCGGAATAGCTTCACTCCGAAACCTCTGCATTATCCTCGCTTCACGGGTCAACTGCTCGTAATCGGGATGTTCTTCGGAAAGGCATTTTATGATCCGCCTTGCTCCAAGACCTTTGTGCTCGGCAAGGATCACAGCTCCCGTTTTGCTTTCCTTAAGCACCTTCAGGACGCGATACCCGTCGATGTCAAACTGCATGATTCTTTTTCTCTCTCCTTCCTGCATCTGCATGCCTTTTTGAAATCACAATAATAGTATATACGCTTATTCAGCGATTTTCAATGTTCTAAATGTAGAAAAACAGGGGTCTGATTTGTGCAGGTTGCACAAAAAAAATTGGTAAAAAAAATGTCCTTCAGCCCTTTAAAATCAAGGCTTACATTCACTTTTTCACTTAGTTTTGACTTTATTTATTGACTTTTAAAGGTAATATAGCTATACTTTCCTCTAATCACAGGAGTTTAATTATATGAAAATAGAGAAGATAAGTGATATTCAAATAAAATGCACATTAAATCAACAGGATCTGAAGGATCGTGAATTACGTCTTTCGGAACTGGCATATGGTTCGGAGAAAGCCCGGGCTTTATTTTCCGAACTTTTACTTCAGGCCTCCTACGAATGTGGTTTTGAAGCACAGGATGTACCTCTTATGATAGAGGCGGTTCCGATGTCAAAAGACAGTCTCGTGCTCATCCTCACCAAAGTAACGGATCCCGAAGAGTTGAACGTGACCTATTCCAACATCAGTGTTCCTCAAAAGAAAAAAGCAGCCGCAAAAGTCGCTGCACTTCCCAAGGGCACAAGAGCCGATGAGCTTCTCACCGATGTTGAAAGTGCAAAGATCTTCGGAAATGTCCCTGCTTCCGATCCCAACGACAAAGACGTTCCGATGGAATTCCGCCTGCTCAACGTCCTGAACGATGATGCCGTAAGCGAGATCAACAAGTATTTCGTTTTCAAAGACCTGTCGGATCTGATCAAACTTGCAGGCATAGTTTCGCCGTTTTACAACGGTATCAACACCATTTACAAGGATTCTAAAAAAGAAAGCTATTATCTGGTTCTTAATCTGGGACACACAGATATCCGGACATTTAATAAGGTGTGCAACATCTGCGCCGAATATGGCGAGCCGTTACACACCCGTTCAAGAATTGATACCTATTTTAAGGAGCATTGCGAGACCATCGTTAAAAAGAAAGCCCTGCAGCGTCTTAACACCCTAAATAAGCATTGATCTGGTTTAAGATCGGTTCAACATCAAGGCCATGAACCATGCAAGCCTCTTCAAGTGTCTCTCCCTGAGCGGAAGGACATCCGACGCAATGCATACCGGCGTTGAGAAGAATAACTATAATGTTACGATTAACTGCTACAATGTCAGCAATTGTCATATCTTTTGTAATCATGTAATCACCTCCGAGATTTTGTAGTGATTATAAGACCTAAAGTAATGACAGTCAACTAAATTTTTAGTGACATTTATGATCGACCGGAAGACAAAGAAAAGTAACAGCATGAGCTCTCCCGTTGCAAGCACAGATGCGGCGGGGAGTGAACAGTAACATTGCAAGATGTATTTTTAAGCACTCGTGTTATTTCACTTCTTGAAAAAATGAAAAGGCGTGGTATAATAACACTTGCTATACAACAACACAACACAACATATCTATTCTAATAGGAGGTTATCATTATGGCATACAAGATCAATGACGGCTGCGTAAGCTGTGGAGCATGTGCTGCAGAGTGCCCTTGCGGTGCTATCAGCGAAGGTGCTGAGCATTATGAGATCGATCCCGATGTTTGTGCAGATTGCGGAACATGCGCTTCCGTTTGCCCTACAGGATCTATTGAGCAGGCTTAATTAAATAAGACGCAAAAAGAAGCCCTTTCGGGCTTCTTTTATTTTATTCCTCATCGTCATGACGGGGAGCTTTTTCAAGTGTCGCAAACTTCTGCATTTCACCGATCCACTTCACATCCACGGTTCCCGTAGGACCGTTTCTTTGTTTTCCGACAATGATCTCGGCAACTCCGGGCTTTTCGGTGTCCTTGTTATAATACTCATCTCTGTAAATAAACATTACAACGTCGGCATCCTGCTCTATAGAACCGGATTCACGAAGGTCAGAAAGCATGGGACGTTTATTGTCACGTGATTCCACCGCACGAGAAAGCTGGGAAAGTGCCAAAACTGGGCAGTCTATCTCTCTTGCCAATGCTTTTAACGAACGCGAGATCTCAGCAACTTCGTTTTGTCTGGATTCCGAATGACCGCTGCCGCTCATAAGCTGCAGGTAGTCGATCATTACCAGTCCGATATTCTTCTCAAGCTTCAGCTTTCTGCATTTTGAACGAAGCTCGCTCACCTTGATACCGGGAGTGTCGTCTATAATGAGGCCTGATTCACCGATGTCTCTGGATGCTTCGATCAGATCTGCCCATTCATTGTCTTTCAACTGTCCTGTTCTGATGGTCTCGGAACTTACTCTGGAATTCATTGACATGATTCTCTTTACCAACGATTCCTTTGACATTTCCAAGCTGAAGATCACAGTCGGAATGTGTGAACGTACTGCAACATAATTGGCAATATTCAAAGCGAGAGCCGTTTTTCCCATTGAAGGACGCGCTGCAAGAAGGATCAGATCGGATTTCTGAAATCCGGCCAGCTTTGCATCAAGATCCCTGAGTCCCGTAGCGATACCTGTGATCCTGCTGTTGTTCTTAGCGGCGCTTTCAATGTTTTTAAGCGTTCTGTAAACGATCTGCTTAATGTCTTCAAACTCGGCACTGCCTCTGTTTTGAACGATCTGAAAAACTTCTTTTTCCGTATCTTCCAACAGTTCATCTATCGGGCAGTTATCGGAAAAAGCCTTATCTCTTAACGTCTCCAGAGTCTTGATCA
The DNA here is from genome assembly GCA_024691875.1 of Lachnospiraceae bacterium. Lineage (GTDB taxonomy): Bacteria > Bacillota > Clostridia > Lachnospirales > Lachnospiraceae > RGIG3528. The sequence continues at coordinate 18,724 of JAILNG010000151.1, forward strand.
GCTTTCTTTCCAACGACTTTGAAGACACAATGTCAACATAATGCTTAATGTTTGCAGATGTGGGAGTTGCATCTATAACCTGCCTGATGTGTTCCATTCCGCATAGTTCCGGAGCCACTTCCATTTCCCTGAGTTTCGCGATAACGGTCGTCATGTCGACAGCCTTACCTGCTTGCGCAAGATCGGCGATAGCCTGATACATGAGCATGAATTCCTTCTCGTAAAAATCCTCGGGGCGAAGTGCATCCATGGCAACAAAAATGGCTTCTTTATCCATTATCATTGCACCTATGACCGACTGCTCCGCCTCATGGCTGAACGGCATGGTTTTTTTGAATACATTTTCTTCCATCTTTGTTCTCCGGGAAATAGTCTGCTCTATTGCTCCACTACCTTAACCGTAAGTTCAACGGTAACCTGGGGATGCAGCTTGCAAGGGATGTGATAAGTGCCGAAATTTTTGATAGGCTCAGCCAAAACCATCTTCTTCTTGTCAAATTCAAAGCCCATCTGCTCCTTAACCGCAGTTGCGATCTCCTTTGTGGAAACGGAACCGAAGGTTCTTCCGCCTTCTCCGCCCTTGATCGAAAGCGTGATGCTGCCGTTCTTGATCTTTTCTCCGAGAGCCACCGCCTCATCGTAGATCTCCTTAAGGCGCTTCTCTTCCGCCAGCTTCTGAGCCTTAAGATCATTCATTGTCTTTGGTGTCTTTTCCACACCCAGTTGCTTGGGTAAAATGAAATTGCGGGCATATCCGTCGCTGACCTTAACAATTTCCCCTTTTTTTCCGAGGCTTTTAACGTCCTGTAAAAGAATTACTTCCATAACTATTTAATCTCCTTATTTTCGGTCATTTCAATAATAGTTTTCTTTACCTTGTTCATTGCTTCAATGACCGACATATTTTCGAGCTGTGCACCGGCCGCACTCATATGTCCGCCGCCGCCCAGCTTTTCCATAATGATCTGCACATTAAGTTCATCAATGGAACGTGCACTTATATAAATCTTCGAATTATACTCTGTGAATACAAAGCTTCCCTTAACTCCTTCAATGTTAAGAAGCTCGTTTGCCGCCTGAGCAGCAACGACTGTGGGATTTTCAAGTCCTTCGCTCTGTGAAACCGCAAAGACGTAACTCTGCATAAAGACTTCAGCCGATGATACCGCATTGGCCTTTGCCCGATATTCGTTGAAATCCGTTCTGAACATTTTTCGGATCTTTGTAACATCAGCACCGTTACGACGCAGATAAGCTGCAGCTTCATAGGTTCTTACGCCTGCCTTTACAAGGAAGTTGTTTGTGTCGATCATGATACCGCCGTACATAGCATCAGCTTCCAAAGGCTTTAACTTAAGGTCTTCGCTTGTGTACTGAAGGATCTCGGCGATCATTTCACAAGCGGATGATGCATAAGGTTCAATGTACGAAAGAACCGCATTGTCTATCTTGTCACTCATCTGTCTGTGGTGATCCAGAACGACCACTGCATTTGTTTGCTTTAAAAGATCCGGTGTATCCGTGTAAGAA
>JAILNG010000185.1 GCA_024691875.1 Lachnospiraceae bacterium
GAATATCCGCTGATTGCCTTATTTTATCCAAACATGGTCAAAACCGCGCTAAAGCGTTAAAAAATTGACATGTTATCAGCCTTGTTTTTAATCATTTTCTTTGTTATAATCCTTTTTCGAAAGTTACCGATTGCGGTACGAAGATGAAAATTAAAAATTGTATGGAGGATTACTATGGCTAATAATTTCATTAACTTTTCCCTCGAAGGAAAAGTAGCCCTCGTAACAGGTGCATCCTACGGTATCGGCTTTGCGATCGCAAGTGCCTATGCAGATGCAGGTGCAACGATCTGCTTTAACGACATCAATCAGGAGCTCGTTGACAAGGGTCTTGCAGCTTACAAGGAGAAAGGCATCAACGCTCACGGCTATGTTTGCGACGTTACCAATGAGGACGCTGTAAACGAGATGGTTGCAAAGATCGAGAAGGAAGTCGGCGTTATCGACATTCTTGTTAACAACGCAGGCATCATCAAGAGAATTCCCATGACAGAGATGACCGCTGCTCAGTTCAGACAGGTTATCGATGTTGACCTTAACGCTCCTTTCATTGTTTCAAAGGCTGTAATCCCTTCAATGATCAAGAAAGGTCACGGAAAGATCATAAACATCTGTTCAATGATGTCCGAGCTCGGTCGTGAAACAGTTTCCGCTTACGCTTCCGCAAAGGGCGGTCTCAAGATGCTCACCAGAAACATCTGCTCCGAGTACGGTCAGTACAACATTCAGTGTAACGGCCTCGGCCCCGGTTACATCGAGACACCCCAGACAGCTCCTCTTCGTGAGCTTCAGCCTGACGGTTCCCGTCATCCTTTTGATCAGTTCATCTGTGCAAAGACACCCGCAAACAGATGGCTCAAGCCCGAAGAGCTTACAGGTCCCGCTGTATTCCTTGCATCCGAAGCATCCAACGCAGTTAACGGTCACATTCTTTACGTTGACGGCGGTATCCTTGCTTACATCGGAAAGCAGCCCCAGTAAATTATTGAGATTAAAATATGCGTATCTGTTTAAAACAGATACGCATATTTTCTTTTTTGCTCAAGCAGCAGATCTTTTACTCTGTCTCTTATTTCTTTACTGTAGATCGAAGCTCCTTCCATACAGTCATCAACATCTTTCTCATTCCAGTCAAAATGTATGTTCTGTCCGTACAAGCTTTCAGCAATCTCCAACTGTTCTTCCGGGCTGTCACAGATCGTTTTTGTTTTAACCCTGTCTTTTTCAAGATAAATGTCACACCTCAAAGGATAGTCAAACATCGTATCGGAAAGCAGAGCTGCGCCGTTATCATAGATCGGACAAAGTTTGAATTCGGAATCCTTCTCCATCAGCACCGAGATATTGTGAGTGTGTCTGTCTTCGTTCAAAAATAAGGCATCCAGCGTAAAAAGCTTTGACATGTAGATCCCGAAATTTTTAAGGCCTGTGGTTCTTTCAACCTGCTCCACCAGAAATTTGAGTCTTTGTTTGTGATCCTTAACCGAATAGATCCCCTTGTTAAGACCGACACCGTATATGCTCGTAAAAAGCCTTTCCAAAGTAATGACCTGGCACTTTCCGGCAAAATCCTCACTTTTACATCCGGTAAAGGTCTTAGTTTTGTAGACCATGGTCTCCGGCTCGTAGCAAACAAATTCATCAGCCTTAAGCGAAGACCTCTTTAAAAGACTTGAAACCGCATACTCTGCCAGGCCTTCATAACCGAGATAATCCGTTTTATACCATATTCCGTTTCTTTCCCATTTGAGCTGATTTCCCTTTGACGAACGTCTTCCGTCGTCCTTAAGCTCTCTTTCAAATAGTTCGATCATATTCAGTCTCCCACCGATCACCTGTCGATTCTGATCCAAAATCTGTCCTCAGCCATGCGACCTTCTGTTTTTTCTATGATAAGATAAGGATCGTAAAAAGGCAGATCCAAGTCTTCCAATACAAGCTTTATCTTATCTCTGCTCCCGGGGAAGCATCTCGATTCCAAAAACGCTTCATACTCCTCAAACGTCGGTTCCGTGTTTTTTCCGAATGCCCTGAACATCAGGTTGTCCGTATAGTTTTTGATCTTTACGGTTCTTTTCATCTCATCCGCATCTATCACCGTACAGACAAAGTTTTCATACATGTAATTCAGTCTGATCTTCTGTTTTTCCTCCGGAAGTTCCATCCTTTTTACTATTCCGTTATCCATCATCAAAATAGTAAGAATCGTAACCACAGGGCCGGTGATCCTGTCCTTGCTCCTCTCCCATCTTTCTATGGTCGGAACGGAAGCACAAACAAACGCGGCAAATTCTTTTTGAGTCATTTTCAGTTTTTTTCTGATCTCTTTTATCTGTTCTCCCGTCACAAAAGAAGCAGTAATGTATTCTTTCATACAAATTATCCTCCGTCTGCGATCAATATAACATTTTCAAAATTACAAGTCAAGAAAAACCATCATTTTGATTATTTTTTCATAGGATTTTGCCATCATTTTGATGGGTTTGATGTTTGAAACCGACAAAAGATCCCCTCCTTACTCCGGAGGGGATCAAGATCATTCCATATTAAAAACTTTCTGAGCATATCTCACAGTGTCCATTGCGGTAGCAGCGTACTTGTCCGCCCGGATCATGTCCGCATACTCCTGAGTAAGCACTGCGCCGCCTACGCAAACTTTTACGTCAGGGTCATAGGCATGTATCTGCTTTATGGTTTCCTCCATCGCCGGAACGGTGGTTGTCATCAGTGCAGAAAGCCCCACCAGCTTTATCCCCTCGTTCCGTACCGTATCAACGATCTTCTCGGGAGGAACGTCTTTACCGAGATCAAACACTTCAAAGCCGTAATTTTTCAGAAGTGCCACAACAATGTTCTTTCCGATGTCATGGATGTCTCCCTTTACGGTGGCCATAATAACCTTCGGTCCCTTTGAGGAAGTTTCGGGCATAGAGGCAGAAACCACTCCGAAAGCAGATTTTGCAGCCTCTGCACTCATAAGGAGCTGAGGCAAATAGATCGTTTTCTTTTCGAATCCTATCCCCACCTCATTAAGAGCAGGAATAATGTCCTCATTTATAATTGCCATTGCATCCTTGCTTTCCAGAAGCTTTTTGGTCTCAGCCGCTGCCGCATCAGACATTCCTTTTTTAATGGCAAAGCCAAGTCCCGCCGTTTCCGTACTCCCGGATGAAGTAACCGCTGCCGCGGTTGTTCCGCTGCCTGCAGCACCGTTTCCGGTTGTAACCGTCTGTACCGTATTTACTTCCAACTTGTCGGCATATTCTATGTAGCCTATACAGTTATCATCCAATCCCGCCAAGGTCAGATAGCATTTATATGCCTTCATCATTTCCGCAGCAAAAGGATTCATGATAGCACCGTCGAGACCGCATTCCATTGCCATGGTGAAGAAAACGGAAGTTATGATCTCTCTTTTGGGAAGTCCGAAGGAAACGTTGGAAACGCCGAGGGAGCAATAGCACCCCAGCCTTTCTTTGATCAGCTTTATGGCATCCAAAGTGCCTCTTGCCGCCTTTGAATCAGAAGATACAGCCATAGCCAGCGGGTCAAAGATCAGATTGCTCTTGTCGATGCCGTATTCCGCTGCCTTCTTAACGATCTTCTCCGCAACCTTAAAGCGACCTTCCGCCGTTTCGGGAATTCCGCCTTCGTCAAGGGTCAGAGCCACCACAAAGCCACCATACTTCTTTACCAGCGGGAAAATGGCATCCATAACTTCTTCCTTACCGTTTACGGAGTTCACCATAGCTTTTCCGTTATAAGCTCTTAAAGCAGCTTCCATAGCTATCGGATCACTGGTGTCAAGCTGAAGGGGAAGTGCAGTGATTCCCTGCAACTCTCTCACTGTATCACAAAGTACAGCCTTTTCATCAATCTCCGGAAGTCCCACATTGACATCCAAAATG
>JAILNG010000078.1 GCA_024691875.1 Lachnospiraceae bacterium
GCTATGAGGTCGCTTGCGCAAAGAACGGCTGTGGCGCCATTGTCGATGAACTTTTCCACATATGCCTTGGCGCATTCGGGAACATAGTAGCCGTAGGCCACCAGTTCCTCATCTATTTCAAGATTGTTTGCTTTCATTCCGAGTCTGAACGCAATGTCTCTCTCGTTTGAGACCATGGAATTCTTTGTTCCGTTAAGGAATGCTATCCGTTTGTGCCCTTTTGATGCAAGAAGAGAAACCGCCTGAGCGATGCCTTCTCTTGAGTCGGTTCCAACGTAGCCCACGTGTTCGTTGTTCTCTATGAAGTTATCAAGAAGAACCGTCGGTACGCCTGTCTTTTCCAGTTGTCTGATCCAGTCGTCGTGAAGCGTGAAGCCCAGGAGAAAAGCTCCTGAGTAGCCGTTTTTAAGCATATAACTGTCGTACTTTTCAAGGGTTCTGAAATTCAGTTCCGAAGGCTCAACCACCACTTCCCAGCCGCGGGTAAGTGCTGCCTGCTTAAAACCGTTAACTATCTCGTAACCGAACTGTTCATTTGTTTCGTAGCCCATGTTTGCACTTTCTACAAAAACACAGACCTTGTCCACCGCATTTCTTTTGATCTTTTTCAGGGAGTAACCCATTTCAACGGCAGTATCCAGAACCAACTGTCTGGTTTCCGCAGAGATGTCCTCCGCTCCGTTCAATCCCTTTGAAACTGTACTGACTGCCAGCCCCAGCCGTTCTGCGATGTCCTTTATGGTAACCATTAAAAATCTATCCTCCAAAATCCGTTTCATGTAACCACTACTGTAGCAAAACTTTACGAAATTTTCAAGTAAGACCTTAACACCCCCGTTCCCAAAACTTACTTGCAAACAAGGACGGTTGGGTGTATAATTCGCCTAATCAAAAGGTAATATAATAAGAAAACAGGGAGACGATTGAATGGAAAAGAAGAAATTTTATCTTACAACAGCCATTGCTTACGCATCAGGTAAACCGCACATCGGAAACACCTACGAAGCTATCATGGCTGACTCTGTGGCAAGATACAAGAGGCTGCAGGGATTCGACGTTTTCTTCCAGACAGGAACAGACGAGCACGGTCTTAAGATCGAAGAAAAAGCAAAAGCAAAAGGATTAAAACCCAAGGAATTCGTCGACAATGTTTCTGATGACATCAAAAAGATCTGGAAGAGAGTAAATGTATCCTACGACAAGTTCATCAGAACCACTGACGCAGATCACGAAAAGCAGATCCAGAAGATGTTTAAGAAGTTCTACGATCAGGGTGACATTTATAAGAGCGAATACGAAGGCATGTACTGCACTCCCTGTGAGTCATTCTGGACACCTTCCCAGCTTGTGGACGGCAAGTGTCCCGATTGCGGAAGAGAAGTAAAGCCCGCAAAAGAAGAATCCTATTTCTTTAAAATGAGCAAATACGCTCCGAAGCTCATCGAATACATCAATGAGCATCCGGATTTCATACAGCCCGAATCCAGAAAGAACGAGATCATGAACAATTTCCTTCTTCCCGGACTCCAGGATCTCTGTATTTCCAGAACAAGTTTCAAATGGGGCATTCCCGTTGATTTCGATCCCAAGCATGTGGTTTACGTTTGGCTTGATGCTCTCGCAAACTACATCACAGGTATCGGATACGATGTAGACGGAGATCACTCCGACCTTTACAGAAAGATGTGGCCGGCAGATGTCCACATCATCGGTAAGGACATCATCCGTTTCCATGCTATCTACTGGCCCATTTTCCTCATGGCTCTGGGTCAGCCTCTTTACAAACAGCTCTTTGCACATCCCTGGTTCATCCAGAGCGGTGAAAAGATGAGCAAATCCAAGGGTAACGTACTTTACGCCGAGGATCTTTGCGACGTTTACGGTACAGATGCTGTCCGCTACTTCGTTCTTCACGAAATGCCTTACGGTAACGACGGTTCCATTTCCTGGGATCTTCTCACCGAGAAGACAAATGCGGATCTTGCAAACACCATGGGTAACCTTGTAAACAGAACCATCGCAATGTCCAACAAGTACTTTGGCGGAGAAGTCATCAATGCTATGGTCTGCGAAGATGTGGACGATGATCTGAAAGCTGTAGCCACAGGCGCTTACAAAAAGTTCTGTGCCAAGATGGACACCTACAGGATCGCAGATGCTATAGACGAAGTTTTCAACATCTACAAGCGTTGTAACAAATATATCGATGAAACCGCTCCCTGGACTCTTGCAAAAGATCCGGAGAAGCAAGGCAGACTTCAGACAGTGCTTTACAATCTGATCGAGGCTATTTCCATCGCCACCGCAATGGTGGAGCCTTTCATGCCGGAAACTGCCGAAAAGATCTTTGCTCAGCTCAATGTTGAAAAGAGAAGTTTTGAAGAACTCGATAAATTCGGCCTCATTCCTTCAGGCATTAAGGTTACGGAAACTCCCGAGATCCTTTTTGCCCGTCTGGATCCCAAAGAGGTTGCTGTTAAGGCTGAAGCGATCAGAAAGGCTCAGGCTGAGGAATACGCTCGTGAAAACGGTGTTCCTGCAGAAGATAGCAAAGAATCCGACAATGCTGAAACTGTCAAACTCGAAATGAAGCCCGAGATCACCTTCGACGACTTCGGAAAGATGCAGTTTGCTGTAGGAAAGATCCTTAAGTGCGAAGCTGTTCCCAAGTCCAAGAAGCTCCTCTGCTCTCAGGTTCAGATCGGAGACACCGTGAAGCAGATCGTTTCCGGAATCCATCAGTTCTATAAACCCGAAGAGATGGTGGGTAAGGAAGTAATGGTGCTTGTAAACCTTAAACCCGCAACTCTCGCAGGTGTCCTTTCCGAAGGAATGCTCCTTTGTGCGGAAGCTCCCGACGGATCACTTGCTTTAATGAAACCCGAAAAATCAATGCCCAGCGGATCGGAGATCTGCTGATCGCGTAAAGCGTAAAATCAAACTACGCCGCCAACTAAACGGTTGGCGGCGTGTTTATTTTGCAGAAATGATAACTTTTCCACTATTCTAAATGTAGCACTTCCGCATTTATATTTTTTAAGAATTGCCTGTCATGTTCAACCGGAATCATAGGAACTTGAAACGATACTATTGCTTCTTCAAGCAGTATATAAGGCTTCCGTCGATTTTTTAGCAAAAAAATATCGCGCCGGTAAACAAACACCGGCGCGTTTTTTGTTATAATGTCAGATTTTGAATTTCTTTACGATATTTACAAGCTCTTCCGCCATCTTATCGATCTTTTGAGATCCTTCCGCAACCTTTCCGATCGCATCCGCATTTGCCTGAGTGTTGTTTGCCACGCTCTTAAGGTTATTGGCAATGATCTGAACTTCATCCTTAACCTTATCGGTTGCATTTGCGGAGCTGTTGCAGTTTTCTTCCAGTGAATCGCTGCTTGCGGAAATCTCTTCAACTGCGGCAAGATTGCTCTGGCAATTGTCAACAAATGCGTTACCCAGATTTTGAATAACAGCCATGTCTCCTTCCGAGCTCTCTTTAAGGGCTGTGATCAGCTGTCTTAAAACATCGCTTACATGCTCCACTGTCCCTTCGAGATCCTGAACCACGGTTTCGATCTCTGTTACCGCACGTCCCGTATCCTGAGAAAGCTTTCCGATCTGGTCCGCAACAACCGCAAATCCTCGCCCTGCTTCTCCGGCTCTTGCTGCCTCTATGGATGCGTTAAGTGAAAGAAGATTTGTCTGATTTGCAATTCCTTTGATCGTCTGTGTAAGATTTCCGATCTCGTTGATCTTTAAAAGCTCATCAATGGACTCGTTGGTAAGAGTTTCCATATTGTTTGCATTTTCGACCACAGCTTCACTGCTCTTTGTCGCTTCCGCAAGTGTGGCCCCCGCATCATGTGTGGATTTCTCAGAGCTTTGAGCAATGTCTTCGGTTCCCGCACGAAGATCCGACATTCCCGTCTGAATCGCACGTGTGAGTTCTGCGCAGCTCTCCAGGTTTTTGGATGCCTCATCGGTGTTTGAAGAAATGTCTTCTATCAGTGCCAGGTTTTCCTGAGTTCCCGCAGATACTGTAGAACAGGTTTCCGCATTGTCGCTCACTATCTCCTTCATTGTATCCGCATTATGATTTAATTGGGATGCGATCTCCACAAAGGCTGTTCTGAGTTTCTTTGAAGCCTGTGCAATGCTTCCCGTTTCACCCATATGCTTGCAAAGCTCGTCTTCTTTGGGGTTCTTTGTAAAATCAAAGTCTCCCATTTTCTTAAGCGCATGCTCCACATCGGTAAGAGGTTTTGTCATAAAGTAAACTATCACTCCGCCGATAAGTGCGCATCCCAACGCGATCAATGCACCGATTATCGTGTTCGATCTTACGAATGCTCTGATCTCGTTCAGATACTCATCCTGCGCAAGAAGTATACCGAATACGGATGCATCGTCTTCTACATAATATGCAAAGTCATAAACCTTTCTGTTTACTGTCACTTCAACGGTTCCTGAAGCTTTTGCTGCCAAAGTTCCCGCAGAGGCCTGCTTTAAAAGGTCCTTGATCTCTGAATAAGCAATTGTGGTTCCGGCCTTGGTTTCATCGGAATCATAAGTAATAGATCCGTCTGATGCCACCAGCATCGCCTCGATCTGATAGCCTCCAAAAGAGAGCTCCTGCATCATCTGATCTATGCTCATTCCATGGCCGCCTTCTCCTTCAGGTCTACCGCCTTCCACACGGTCTCCTCCTTGATTGTTTTGTCCACTCTCCGATGAAGAATTGTTGTTCATCATGTTCAACATTCTGGAGATATTACCTCCGGACTCGGTTGCCAGATCCTCAAGATAGCCATGAGTCATTTGAATAGATTCCAGCCTGTGTTTATGGATGGAGTTGATGTTTACAAATACTGCCGTGATCGATACAAACACAAATATCATAATTACCATTTGCACCATCAGGCTGAGATTAATACGTTTTTTCACATTGGTTGGTTTTGTATTATTTATTTTCTTCATGCTAATCCTTTCCATCCGGATTTCCCCATCGGATTATCGTTTAATATGTTTAGAATGCCTGAATTATAGGCCTTTAAGTACATCAAATATATAACAAACCACGGTGAACGCTTTGTGTATTTTCCGCGTATTTACTGTGTTTCGCGACATTTTATTAGGACTAAAGTCCCGTTTTTTAATTGCTCCTTTCTATCTCTTTTCCACAAAAAAATGCGCCCGCTGACGCGAACGCATTTTATATGCCTTATTGAAATTTATCCTATTTGAAAGGGTTCTCTGTCTTGTAGAGCATTCCTTCGGGCTGGTTGAAGCCGATCTCGTAGAATGATCAATACACTGTAAAGCCCATATTTTCCAATTCTTCTTTGATCTGTTTTACCATTTTCGAATCTCTGATAACAATATTTATCCTTGACGGTGCCAGTTGCGTCATTCTCTCCATATCGTTTAGCATGAGATAACAGTTTTTCTCATTCTCTTCCCCACTGTCGTCCGCTATACCCACGATCTTATATTTCAAAACATAATGACCGCTTGAACCGCAAGCCACTTCCATTCCCA
>JAILNG010000233.1 GCA_024691875.1 Lachnospiraceae bacterium
ATTCTGGTAGATGGCATTTGCCGTTCCCGTGTACCACTCTGTGTTTGTGCTCTTTTCATAAGGCGGAAGGATCGAAACACCTCCCACGTTACGGTCAAGATCCCAGGGAATTCCTATCCCGATGTGAGTGTTGAGCTTCAGCGGCTGGTACTGGGTCAGCACGCCCACCGTGTCAACACCGGAATTGATGCAGTTACTGAGGGCAAAATCAATTATTCGATATTTACCTCCGAAAGTAACCGCAGGCTTTGCCATATTGGCAGTGAGCACGCCAAGCCTTGATCCCTGGCCTCCCGCCAAGAGCATGGCAATCATTTCTTTCTTGATCACTTTCTGTCTCCTCCTGATGTCTGTTGTGCTTCTAAGCGCCTTATTTCAAGGCATTCTTGAATACTATCATAGCATATTTTTTGAATATTGCAACTATTTTGTTTCATAGTTTTAATTGAACAGAAATTATGAATATGGATGGATAAAAAATTGACGGAATGGGCTATTGTTTTTTTCTTAACGACCGTTTACGAGAAGCGGTGAAACGTAGTGTTTTCAAGGGCTGTGGGCATTATTTAAGCTAATACGGCATAAAAATCAACACGGCTTCGCCGGTGTTGTAAGCGCACACAAAGGGCCGTCTCCGCAAACATGTTTGCGAGAGCGGCCTGTTGTGTGCGCGACACCCGAAATTTCATTTCGGGTGATTTTTATGCCCGTACTGAAACTCAAGTCCGAAACTACCTCAATCAAACTCCCTTCAAAAACTCCTGCCCGACACTATCTGCCTGCATCACAACATCCGCCCGCCTCTCAATCTTCCCTCCGGCGCTTAATTTTTTGTATCAAAATGCCGATATATAAGTCAGGTAAATCTGCTTTTCTCACCTGAAAACATATGCCTGACTACTTTTAACCCGCTTTTTATTTACGAGGTGTTTATGAATATACAAAATGCTTTTGCAGCTTACGGCGTTAACAATCACGACTCAAAACCCGCTTCTTCCGCAGGTCTGGAAGATGCATTAAGTAAGATCGGACAGAGTAAGACTCAGAAAACTTCTTCCTCATCCAAATCATCTTTTTCATCCATTGAAGCTTCCTTCGGTGCAGTTGAAGAAAATCTTGATTCCGCTCAGGTTTCTGACCTATATTCAAAAAACCTGAACGGTGAGAATTCTGTTGCCCAAAATCCCGAGGAGAATAAAACAGAAGCCGAGAAGAATCAGGATCGTCTGGAAGAAACTTCCGACAAGATGAGTGCAGAAGACATGGAAGCCCTCATCAACGAAGGCTTTGACGTTTTCGGAATGACAGCGGAAGAGCTCAGCGCGGCCGTTGACAGACTGAAACTTCAGAAAGAGCTTTTTGACAATGCTCTTCAGGATCAGATCGAAGCAAAGGTTGATGAAAGAGAAGCTGTCATCGCCATGGCAATCAAGGCTCTGGGCGGTAATCCCGATGCGGAAAAGATCGCCGAGAAGCTGATGAGAGCAAATCTTCCCGTTACCGAAGCAAATCTTCAGAAGATCGCCATCGCCCTCGAAATGAGCGGTAACGAAAGAACAGTATCCGGTTCGGAAGCCGAGTACCTTATCAGAAACAAAATGACTCCCACATTGGAAAACATTGCGGAAGCACGTTCCGCATCCAATGTTTCAAAGAAAGAAAAAACTCTGACCGACGCTGCATGGAACCAGTTGCAGCCCACCGTCAGCCACCTGCTTTTCCAGGCCGGTTTAAGGCAGAGCAAGGATCTGATGGAAGCCGCTCAGGATTTTATCAAGAAGGACATTCCCTTAACGGCTGACAACCTGAAAGCATATGCCCGGATCACAAAGATCAAGCTTACAAAGGACGAAGTGCTCACTCGAGCGGTTGACGCCATTTCCGTAGGTCAGGATCCCAAGTCCTCAAATCTCCTTTCCACCGCTGCCAAGCAGGTCAGACAGATCATCAAGAACAACGACGCGGTCACAGACGCAGGCATAGATTATGCGGTTGCAAAAAAAGCCGCTCAGACCGGTGAATACGCAGCAGACAAGCTGGAGCTTTCCCTGGGAGAACTCCACGAAGCCCAGAAAGAAGTAAATTCCAACGCCATCGTTCCCACTTATCTTGAGGAATACTCCAATTCAGGTATGGGAAATGCGGCTTCCATCAAGGCTCGTCGTCAGCTGGAAGAGGTTAAGGCAAAGATGACCTACGAAGCGGGCTATCGTCTTGCAAAGGAAGGCATCCGCATCGATTCTGTTTCCATGAACAGACTGCTTAACGATCTCCGCACCCTTGAAAATCGTTACTACTCCGATTTCTTCAGGCAGTCGGGCGCAGCTCCCGGAAGCTACACGCAGAACGACGTGGACCTTTTAAAGGATACCACTCAGAAATTAAAAGAGATCGAAAACATGCCCGCATCCCTGGTCTATGACACAGTGGATAAGGCTCAGAACATTACGATAAATGAACTTTTTGAAGACGGACA
>JAILNG010000235.1 GCA_024691875.1 Lachnospiraceae bacterium
CCGCGAGCAGGTGCCACAGGGCCGTTCTCTTCCACTTCACGTACATTCTTGTCTTCGTTGATGTTAACGTCAAGGATGCTGAGATCGCCGGTTTCACGAGCCTTGATCTCGAAGCCGCTCATCTTGCCGTAGTCAAAGCCGAGAATTACAAGTCCGATGATAAATACAAAAGTGAAGATCGAATAGAAATTGTAAGGAATGGCTCTTACAAAAAGAGCAATCCCAGAGTAGGTCTCACTTTCAACACAGCCCGAAACAGCTGCCGCCCATGAAGAAACGGGCGCGATCATGCATAGAGGTGCTGCGGTCGCATCGATGATGTAGGCCAATTTTACTCTTGAGATCTTTTTGCTGTCTGTAACGGGTGACATTACAGAGCCCACTGTCAGGCAGTTAAAATAGTCATCGATGAAGATCAGGACACCCAGTGCGAAGGTTGCAAGAAGTGCTCCCGTCCTGGTTTTAATGTGCTCCTGTGCCCATGTACCGAAAGCTCGGGATGCACCGGATTTGTTGACCAATGCCACGATGATGCCCAGAATCACAAGGAACAGATAGATTCCGGCGTTGTCCGCAACAGCCGCCGTGAGTCCGTCCACCGTCAGAGTGTCGACCGTATTCAATACGGAGCAGTCTGCTGCCATGAACGCGCCCAAAAGCACTCCGAGGAAAAGCGATGAGTACGCTTCCTTTGTGATCAGCGCAAGTGCGATGGAAACAAGCGGAGGAACAAGCGCCCATGCTGTTCCCGCAAATGATCCGTTTCCTGTGCCGTGCACAATGGCGATCACTGCGATCACTGCAGCAAATACTATTGCAGCGATCAAAACTTTGTTCTTTTTCATGTTTTTAGCCTCCCATTTTTTTGTAAACCCCAAATAATAAAATCATTCTATCGAATAAATATGCGCCGGTCAACAATAAATATGCATATAAGCGAAAAAAGTGTTACCGGCCCATGCCATGTAACAAAAAAACTCACCGGCCGATCAGGTCGATGAGCTTTATAAAACTCAATTGTTATCTTACGATTATGCTGCAGGACTTTGCCTCGATCACTGCGCCGTTGGCAAACTTGATCCTAAGGCCGATCTCCGCCGTTCCGCTTGAAACCGATGTCACAACGCCTTTCTTGTCTACAACAGCCACTTTTTCGTTCGAGGATGTCCAGGTGCATTTTGCGCCCTTGTAAACGTCGAACCAATCAAGCACTCCGTAGAAGTTCAGGTCGATCTCCGCTCCTGCCTTGTCCAGATAGTAGTAATCCAAGTCAATGCAGTTAAGCGTGCCCAGAGTTACTTCTCCTCCGACCTGGATCTTCAGGCTTCCTGTGCAGGAACTTCCGAGATCTGCGGTAATGTAAGCTGTACCCTGGGATTTCGCGGTAACAACGCCATTGCTGTTGACTGTGGCAACCGCCGTGTTGCTCGACTTCCAGCCCTTAAAAAGATCCTTCCAATTGTCGGGGGCGCCTGTAAATTTGAAATCGGCTTTTGCACCGATGTCCATAGCGTATGTTCCGTTTGCGATCGTTGTGTCCGAATCCTGAAGAGCATATGAAACAGTGTACTTCTCAGCTGCGTTTGCTTTGCTCGTCGGCGTTACGAAGGCAACAACCAGAGCGATAGCAAGAAACGCCGCAAGAATTTTACGATTTTTTGACATTATTTTTCCTCCTTTAAAGAAATTTAATGCAGGTAAATCATCGTAATGATAGCACAGACAATTCTGCTATTTCAATAAAAGGTGGAATTCTTAACAGGGAGATAATGATTATTTAATACATTTTTTTCTTGATTTTGTCAAAAAAACAGAGACCGAAGTCTCTGTTCAGGATTTTTGATCAACCGTGAAGTCCGTTTGTCTGTCTGATCATGTCTTCAACCACGATGTCGTAAATTTCACCCACGGTGTTGCAATACTCAAGGATCTTCCAAGGCTCGTTGGTATGGAAATGAATCTTCACCAGATCCTCGTCCCCTGCTGCGATCAGGCTGTTTCCTTCAAAATTTTCTGTAATGTAATCAGCAATCTCATCCTCGTCGAGATCCTTGTCTCTTCTGTCAATGAGGAGCTGTGTGTCGTAACGATAAGCAAACTGATCGTCTTCTGCGTCAATAGAATTAACCATTGTATCTTTACCTCCGTATTAGATTAGTTAAAGAGCAAAATTACGTTTGCTATTGTACCAAATTTCAATGATTTAGGAAAGCATTATTTCATGCATTACTCTTCTTTTTTCCGACCGTATCCGCCGCCCAAACCAGCAGGTAAACCAGCAGAAACACAATTGTCGCAAGCAGCGCGTACCCCACCAGATAGCCGGGATTTCCCATGTATTTTGCCATCAGCGAAAGGGGGCTGTTTTCCACCGGCCAATTCACGAAAAAGTAGTTATAGCCGAATTTTTTATCAAAGGCATATACAGGCGGTACCACAGCCAGAAGGTAGAGTAACACCCAATGCAGGTGCTTTACGGATGGCTTCACGTCTTTTCTATGTTTCAGCAATAGCGGATACAACACCAATAATCCGTGCCACAGGTAGCTGTGTAGGTTTATAAAATTCCATACGGGATAGTACTCCGTCCAGTCCGGAAAGATCAATGCCGCCAGTGATCCTGGCATAATAATAACGAACGCAACTTCTCCAAAGAAAGCCTTTGCTTTTTTCCATGGCAGAAATTCTCTCAGCAGGAAAACAAAAACGCCGATACTGCAAGCATGTAAAGGCAGGTAACCGAGTCCGAACCTGTTCACCGACACGAGAAAGCCATCCTTAAAGATTTCCAGCGCCACCATCAAAAGCGGAATGACCTTTAATATCTTATTCTGCTTTTTTTCATCTGTTTTAAAAAACAGGATGTAAACACCGGCGGCCAAAGAAAGCGTTACAAGCACGCTCAGTAAGTGGGCTGCTCCGAATAAGGGATAGCCCATACCGTCAGGTATATCATCCTGTTGAAACCAAAAATAATCCATTTGTTCCCCTGTCAAAGTCGGTCGATCATTCCATTACGTGGATCTTGCCGCTCTCTATGAGTCTCAGCATGCAATCAGCAACCTCCGGATCAAACTGAACGCCTCTGTTCTTTTTGAGTTCATTCAGTATCATTTCCTTTCCGAGATGCCTTCTGTAATATCTGTCTGAATTCATTGCATCAAAGGAATCCGCAACGCAGATGATCCTCGCCTGCTTCGGGATCTCTTCTCCCTTAAGTCCTTCCGGATAGCCGCTGCCGTCATAATACTCATGATGATATAGGGCGCCTTCACGTGCTCCCTGCAAGGAAGTAAATCCTTCAAGCATGTTTCCGCCCATTACGGTGTGCTGCTGTATCTGATGTCTTTCTTCAGGTGTCAGCTTTCCGGGTTTTTTAAGAAGTTCATCGGGAACAACTATCTTTCCGCAATCATGAAGAAGTGCAATGTATCCTATCTTTCTGACCTCATCATCG
>JAILNG010000236.1 GCA_024691875.1 Lachnospiraceae bacterium
GGCAGAATTTTTATTATAATGAAGGTTAATGTGCTGCGCATGAAAAATGCGATAAAAGCGGAAAGGAACAGCTAAATGAATATAATATTGGCGTCAGGCTCTCCGAGAAGACGTGAGATCCTCGGAAATCTGGGGATCAAATTCAGGATCGTTACTTCCGATAAGGAGGAAAAGATAAACAGTACGGTTCCGGAGGAAGTGGTCATGGAATTGGCTGAAATGAAAGCCTCCGATGTGTATGAAAAGGTCGAAGGGGAAGAAAAAGGAGATTTCCTTATTATAGGAGCCGATACTGTGGTGGCGGCGGAAGGTAAGATCCTTGGGAAACCCGGAACGAAGGAAAATGCATATAAAATGATTAAAATGCTTTCCGGTAAAGAACATTTCGTCCATACAGGAGTCTGCCTCACCGGAAGAAAAGACGGCAAAGCTTTTAAAACCGTTTTTTCCGAAAAGACTGCCGTGTTTGTCAGCGAAATGACCGATGATGAGATCGAAGCGTATGTAAATACGGGTGAGCCTATGGATAAGGCGGGAGGCTATGCGATCCAGGGGCTTTTTGCTCCCTATGTGGAACGGCTGGAAGGCGATTATTACAACGTTGTGGGCTTTCCATTGTCAAGAACCGTAAGAGAAATAAAAAAATATAAAATAAATCTTGCATAATTATTCAAAGTGATGTATATTCTATTGCGTTCATTTTGTGGACGCAGAAAAATGAGGAGTTCGTAAAATGAAGAATGATCAAACAAACTTAAAACACGATAACAATGAATTTCCCGTTATTTCATTGGTGGTGCTTTTCTTTATGGGCTTGTTCGCATTCCTTATAGGAAACAAGTACCTGGGCGAAGATTTCGGCACTGTCGTAAAATGGTGGGCCGGCATGCTGGCACTGGGACTTGCCTTTTTCCCTCTCTGCCATGCTGTGTTCAATAAGTTCGGTGACGGCGGTTACATGATCGCAAAGGCTCTGGGCATCGAGGCTGCTTCATGGATTGTCTGGATGCTTTCCACTATAAAACTCATGAAGTTCACTCACATAAACACATGGATCTGCATCATCGTCTGCGCTGTTCTTAATTACGGCATTTATGCATTTTGTTGCATAAGAAAAAGAAAGAAACCTTTTGCCACACTGACAGGAACGAAGATTTCCAGATCCCTCTATTATGAAGTGCTTTTCCTGTTCGTGTTCGTTCTTTTCTGTTACATGAGAAGTTTCATTCCGACCATTACCAATGGTACGGAAAAGTACATGGACTTTGGCTTCCTTGCAAGCATTATGAACGGAGAGTACATGCCTCCCAGAGACATGTGGTATGCAGGAGAACCCATAAATTACTACTATTACGGTATTTACGTCGGCGGTTTCCTCGGAAAAGTTGCGGGAACCACAGCAGGCTATGCTTACAATCTGGACCTTATGACGATCTGCTCACTCGGATTCGTTCAGGCATATGCTTTGGTGGCAGAACTTCTGAAGCTTGCGATTGCCGAATTTGATAAGAGAAAGAAAGCGGCAGATCTTAAATTTGAAGGCACAAAACAGGTCGTTATGAATTTCTGCTGTCACATCGGCGGAATGCTCGGAGGATTTGCGGTTTTCATCGCAGGAAACATGCACTATGTGCTGTATGCGGTGATCTATCCCTTCATGAAGAACGTAATGGGCTTTGACCTTGTGAACCTTCCCAATTACTGGTTCCCGAATTCAACAAGATTCATTACGGACGGTGATGCCGCCGGAACATTGATCCATGAGTTTCCTTCCTACTCCTTTATACTCGGAGACCTTCATGCACATGTTACCGACATTACAAATGTGTTCCTGATCATCTCCGTGCTGCTGGGATTTTTGCTTACAAGAAGCGAAAGAATGAAGGCAGCGAGAGAAAAGGGCGTTATCGAGCAGATCAGCGTTAAGTATCTTATTAAAGAAGCACTTGATCCCTCGATCCTGATCGCCAGCTTCCTGATCGGAATCATCAGAATGACAAACTCCTGGGATTTCCCGATCTACTTCGTGGTTTCCGGAGCGATCCTTTGCTTCTCAAATGCGGTGCTTACCGGCTTTAACAAGAACACGCTGATACTTACTGCAGTTCACGCGGTTGAATGCATCGTGATCAGCACGATCGTTTCGCTTCCGTTTACGGTGTTCTTTGACAGCATGACTGCGGGCATCAACATCTGTCCTTATCACTCAAGCCCTTACGAGCTTGCGGTGCTTTGGGCTTTACCCATTTCCGTCTGTGTAGGACTTTATGTGATCGCCGTCAACAGATACAAGAAAGAAGTGGCATGTCTGAACATCGGACAGTCAAAGAAGGGAAAGGTTGTTAAGGCAGGAAATTCGGAAATCGGATTCATCCGCAAGGAAGTTGTCAAGAACAACAACAGCGATGGTACAGCTTATAAGGAAAAGGGAAACATCAATCACCTTTTCTCGTTCATAAATCGTTTGCAGACTTCGGACCTTTACATCCTCACAATTGCTGCTTGCGCTATAGGCCTTATTCTCATGTGCGAGATCATTTACGTGAAGGACATTTACGGTGGTGCATATGCCAGAACAAACACAATGTTTAAGCTGACCTACCAGTCTTCGATGCTTTTCGGCGTGATCATGGCTTACGGCATTACAAGGCTCATCTTCTTTAAGGAAACAATGAGGCAGAGAACTCTGTCGATCATTGCACTTGTATTTTTGGTTTGGACCTTCTTCTACTTCGGAAACGGAGTAAGGGGATACATCGGAGATATTTCAAATTCTCAAAAAGCAGGAAGATCATTGGATTCTTACGAAGCTATTGTTGACGGCGAACTCGGAGTCAATTACTTCGATGGCATATATTCAGCGGAAAGCCCTGAAAGAACAAAGGTTCTTAATGACATGATCCAATGGGTACTTGAAAATACAGAGCCCGATGCGGTCATCGCTCAGATGCCCACAACGGCTTACAAGTCTTTTGCTACGATATCTTCCTTCACAGGCCGTCCCACCGTCATTGGCTGGGGCAACCACGAATGGCTGTGGAGGAACGGCGGAACACTGGATTATCCTCCGGAAAACACTGACAGGATCAATGCCACAGCGCTTCTCTACACATCGGATGATGAAGCTCTGGTCAAAAGGATCATTGATGATTTTGACATTGATTACATCTATGTCGGATACACCGAGACAATGATCGGAACCGTATTTGAAGAGGACGGAGCAAGAACCGAAAACGGAGCCGATTATCAGTACTACAGAGGCTCATGGTACGCTACACAGAACATCAACCATGAAATGTTAAAGAGCCTGGGAGATGTGGTTTATGATGCAGGAACCTGTCATTACGCTCTCTATCCCGCTACAATGAATGCGGATTCCGAGTGGGTGGCAGACATGAACAGAGAACCTGTTTATGATAAGGAATTCCAAGCATATATTGTAAAGGTTAGAAAATAAAGAAAAGGACAAAGAAATGATCAAAGTCGGAATTATCGGAGCAACAGGATATGCGGGAAATGAACTGGTCAGGATCCTTAAACAACACAAGGATGCGGAGATCGTTCATTACGGCAGCAAGTCTTACGTAGGGCAGCGCTACTCGGACATTTTCAGAAATTGTACCGATATAGTTCCCGAGGATTGCGGAGACGACAACATTGAAGAGATCGCTGAAAAGGCTGACGTTATATTCACCGCCACACCTCAGGGATACTGCGCAGGCATTGTAACGGAGGATGTATTGAAAAAGTGTAAGATCATCGATCTTTCCGCAGACTTCCGCCTTAAGGACGTGAAAGTCTACGAAAAGTGGTACAAGATCGAGCACAAGGCGCCTCAGTTCATCGAAGAAGCTGTGTACGGACTTTGCGAGATCAACCGCGAAGACATCAAAAAGACCAGACTTCTGGCTAATCCCGGATGCTACACAACCTGCTCGATACTTACGGTTTATCCCCTTGCAAAAGCCGGACTCATCGATCTTTCCACATTGATCATTGACGCTAAATCAGGAACTTCCGGAGCGGGACGTTCCGCAAAGACAGATAATCTCTTCTGTGAAGTAAACGAGAACATAAAGGCTTACGGCGTTGCAACGCACAGACACACTCCCGAGATCGAGGAGCAGTTGTCCTATGCAAGCGGTGAAAACGTAATGCTGAACTTCACACCTCACCTTGTTCCAATGAACAGAGGGATCCTCGTGACTGCATATGCATGCGTGAAAAAAGGCGTTACGGAGGAGCAGATCAGAAAGGCCTACGAAGACTGCTACAAAAACGAAAAATTCGTGCGCGTTCTGAACAAAGGCATTTGCCCCGAGACCAGATGGGTTGAGGGATCTAATTATACAGATGTAAATTTTGTTCTTGATGAAAGAACGGGAAGGGTGATCATGATGGGAGCCCTGGACAACATCGTTAAGGGAGCGGCAGGTCAGGCCGTGCAGAACATGAACCTGATGTTTGGCTTGCCTGAAGACGAAGGCCTTGACCTTGTGCCCATGTTCCCTTAGGAGTCGGAAATGGAAAAAGTGATAATCCGCGCCATGCTTCCCTCGGACTACGATAAGGTCTATGCCCTGTGGCAGACCATTTCGGGTTTCGGTTTGAGAAGTATCGACGATTCAAAAGAAGGAATTGTAAAGTTTATTAAAAGAAACCCCAACACAAGCGTGGTCGCTGTGCTGAACGGCGAGATCGTGGGCTCCGTGCTTTGCGGACATGACGGTAGAACGGGCTACATGTATCACGTGTGTGTGAAAAAGGAAATGAGACGCAACGGGATCGGTAAGGAAATGGTTGTCCGTGCAATGAAGCAGCTTTCGGAAGAGGGGATCAACAAGGTTTCTCTGCTTGCTTTCCGCGACAATAAGGGCGGAAATGCTTTCTGGCATCAGGTGGGCTGGAAAGAAAGAGAAGACATTAATTTCTATGATTTTGTTTTAAATGATGAAAACATCACCGCATTCAATGCAGGAGTTGAAGGTTAGATACGGAGGCAACTATGATCAAAGAGATCAAAGGCGGAGTTACGGCCGCACAGGGATTTTTTGCAAGCTGTACGGCAGCGGGCATTAAGTACAAAGACAGAACCGACATGGCAATGGTGTATTCGAAAGTGCCCTGCGTAACTGCCGGAACTTACACAAAGAATGTGGTTAAAGCAGCCCCTGTTCTATGGGACAGAGAACTCACGGATTCCGATAAAAAGGTTTCCGCTGTGGTAATAAATGCGGGTATCGCAAATGCATGCACCGGAGAAGAGGGCTTTTCCTACTGCAGGAAGACAAGCGATGCTGCAAAAGAAGTTCTGGGACTCAGCAATGCGGAAGTTTTGGTTGCATCTACGGGAGTTATCGGAAAGCAGCTGCCAATTGACAAGATCGTAGCGGGCACAAAGGCGCTTGCAGAGAAGCTTTCAGCAACCGAGGAAGCGGGAACCGAAGCATCAAAAGCGATCATGACCACAGACACACACAACAAGCAGATCGCTTTTGAATTTGAAGTAAGCGGTAAAAAGTGCGTGATCGGAGGTATGTGCAAGGGCTCCGGAATGATCCATCCCAACATGTGCACTATGATCGAGTTCATCACTACTGATGTATCGATCGACAAGAAGCTGATGCTTAAGGCACTTCGCGAAGACATTGAAGACACATTCAACATGGTTTCCGTTGACGGAGACACCTCCACCAATGATTCCGTAATGCTTCTTGCAAACGGACTTGCGGGTAATGACAGGATCGAAGACGAGAACAGCGCAGAATACGCACTCTTTAAAGAGGCACTTCACGGCGTGACATTATTTATGGCAAAGAACATTGCAGCAGACGGAGAGGGCGCTACAAAGCTTTTTGAAGTCAAGGTTGTGAATGTTAATGATAAAGCAAAAGCAAAGACATTGGCACTTTCCGTAATTAAGAGCAGTCTTACAAAGGCAGCGGTTTACGGAAACGACGCAAACGTGGGAAGGATCATGTGTGCTCTCGGTTATTCGGGAGTGGATTTCGACCCGTACAAGGTGGACATCACCATCTCAAGTGAAAATGGCACGGAGCAGCTGGTTGAAAACGGCGTTCCCGTGGATTTTAACGAAGAGATCGCAACCAACATCCTTATGGGCAAGGCAGTTACAGCACTTTGCGACATGAAGGAAGGAAAGGCAGAAGCTACAGCCTGGGGATGCGATCTGACCTACGATTACGTTAAGATCAATGCAGATTACAGAAGTTAAATAAAAAAGGAAACAGACATGGAATACTCTTATCTTTCGGGAAACAATCGTGCGGACGTGCTGATCGAGGCACTTCCCTACATTCAAAAATTCAGCGGCAAGATTGTTGTCGTAAAGTACGGCGGATCGGCTATGGTGGATCCTGAGATCCAGAAGAACGTCATTAAGGACGTGGCACTTCTTAAGCTGGTCGGAATGAAGCCGGTCATCGTCCACGGCGGTGGTAAGGAAATTTCAAAATGGGTGGGCCTTCTCGGAAAAGAACCTGTTTTCGTTGCGGGAAAACGCGTAACGGATTCCGAAACCATGGAAGTAGCCGAAATGGTTCTGAACAAGGTTAACAAGAATCTTGTTCAGTTCATGGAACAGTTGGGCATCAAGAGCGTCGGCATCTGCGGAAAAGACGGCTGCACTCTTCACGTAAAGCGCGCCACCGTTGACGGACAGGACATCGGTTTTGTGGGCGATGTGGACAAGGTTGACACAGGGCTTCTTCTTTCTCTTATCGAGCAGGATTTTGTTCCCGTAGTGGCTCCCATCGGACTTGACGACAATTACCAGGCATACAACATTAACGCCGATGACGCAGCATGCGCCATCGCAGAAGCGCTGGGCGCCGAAAAACTCACCTTCCTTACGGACATCGAAGGTGTCTGCAAGGATCCCAAGGACAAGAGCACTCTGATCTCACAGCTGTCCATCGCGGAAGCCGAGAGTCTTGTAAAGAACGGCAATATCGGAGGCGGAATGCTTCCCAAGATCAACAACTGTATCGAAGCTATCGAGCAGGGCGTAGGCTCCGTCCACATTCTTGACGGAAGAATGGCTCACTGCCTCCTCCTCGAATTTTTCACCGACAAAGGTATCGGCACTGTAATCTACAAATGACCCTTTGGGGACAGGGTAGGGCTTCATTCTGAAGCGAAAAAGCGCCGGGAAGCTTAATGAGCAGGCTAAAAAGAGCAAAAACGTTCATCTTAGCCTGGAATCTGGGAGAGAGAGAGTACCGGGAAGCTTAATGAGCAGGCTAAAAAGAGCAAAAATGTTCATCTTAGCCTGTAACCTTGGAGAGAGAAAGTACCGGGAAGCTTTAAAAGCAGGCTAAAAAGAGCGAAAATGTTCATCTTAGCCTGTAACCTTGGAGAGAGAAAGCACCGGGAAGCTTAATGAGCAGGCTAAAAAGAGCGAAAATGTTCATCTTAGCCTGTAACCTTGGAGAGAGAGTACCGGGAAACCATAAAAGCAGGCTGAAAAGTACCCGAACGATTTAAAAGGAGAGTATTATGGAAACAAAGGAAGTAATGGAGAGGGCCGAGAAGGTTCTCATGCACACATACGGCCGTTATCCTCTTGTTCTGGATCACGGCGAGGGCATGTATCTTTACGACAACGACGGTAAAGAGTACCTTGATTTTGCGGCCGGCATCGGCGTTTTCGCACTGGGCTACAACAATCCCGATTACAATAAGGCGGTCACCGAGCAGCTCTCAAAGCTTACTCACACGTCCAACTACTACTACAACATACCTTCAACTCTTGCAGCTGAGAAGTTTACCAAAGCATCCGGCATGGACCGCGTGTTCTTCACAAACAGCGGAACTGAAGCTGTTGAGGGAGCCATAAAGCTTGCAAGGAAGTACTATTACAACAAGCACAAGAAGGCTGACAGCGAGATCATCGCCATGAATCATTCCTTCCACGGACGCACCATGGGAGCAGTGGCGGTGACAGGTACAGAAAGCTATCGCATTCCTTTTGAGCCTCTGATCGGAAATGTTAGATTTGCCGAATACAATGACTTTGAAAGTGTCGAGAAGCTGGTTACCGACAAGACAGCAGCCATCATCATGGAAACACTTCAGGGGGAAGGCGGCATCCATCCCGCAAACACAGCCTTCATTAAGGCGATCCGCAAGCTCTGCGACGATAAGGACATTCTCCTCATCCTGGACGAAGTACAGTGCGGAATGGGACGTTCCGGGCATATGTTTGCTTATCAGGCTTTCGACGTTCTTCCCGACATCGTTACCTGTGCAAAGGGCCTGGGCAGCGGAGTTCCCGTGGGAGCTTTCGGAGCAAAGGAAAAGGTTGCGACAGCCCTGGTTCCCGGAGATCACGGCTCAACCTACGGAGGAAATCCTCTTGTATGTGCCGCAGTCAGCAAAGTATTTGACATTTTTGAAGAGAAGCAGCTCATTAAAAATGCCAACGAGGTGGGCGACTACCTTTGGGAAAAGCTTGAGGAATTCAAGAAGAAGCATTCGGACATTATCGTAGATCATCGCGGAATGAAGATGATGCAGGGGCTGGAATTTAAGTTTGATGTCCACGACACAGTAAAGCGTGGCATGGACAACGGACTCATCACGATCGCAGCGGGAGCAAACGTCATCCGCTTCCTTCCTCCGCTCATCGCTAAGAAGAAGCATGTGGATGAGATGATAGAGAAACTGGAGAAAAGTATATAACCAAAAATGGACTCCGTCACGGAGTCCATTTTTCAATTAAAGCTCTATATCTTCTGCCATGAACACCGGGCCGTCCTTGCAAACGCGTTTGTTCTTGACGTTTGAGTGATGATCCACCTCGCTTGACTTGCACACGCAGGCGAGACATGCGCCAACGCCGCAGGCCATGCGTTCTTCCATGGAGAGCTGGGCGGGAGCGTTGTGCTCTGCTGCAAAGGCTTTAACTCCGCGGAGCATGGGAAGAGGGCCGCAGGCAAAAATGTGCAGATCGGAACAGGTGGCATTTACTTCATTTTGATCCGGTTTTTTGGATTCATCTGCTCCGAAGCAACTTTTGGCTGCATCCACCACATTTCCGTGGAAGCCCACGCTTCCGTCGTCTGTTGCGATGATCACATCTGCGAAAGCCTTGAATTCATCCGCAAGGAAGTTATCTGAATCACGATAGCCCAGGATCGCAGTGACTTTTTTGCCTTCGGAATGGAGTTTTTTGGCAAGTCCCAGCATGGGGGGAATACCAATGCCTCCGCCAAAGAGAAGGGCGTTTTTCTCGGGAATTTCAAAGAAGCCGTTACCGAGAGGACCAAGCACCTTGATCTCATCGCCTTCCGACATTTCGGAGAGTTCCGCTGTACCGCCTCCCACAACTCTGAACACGAGGCGGACAGTGCCTGTAGCGGCATCGAAACCGCAGATGCTTATGGGGCGGGGGAGGAGCTTGGAAGCGTCATTTAAATAAAGGTTTACAAACTGCCCCGCTTTAGCGCCCGATGCGACCTCAGGTGCGAGAAGCACCATGTCAAATATACCTTTTGAAATTTCTTTTATAGAATTAATCTTAGCCATGATCTGTCTTTCTTTAATCGTCTGTGTGTCAGCCTGCATTATTGTCAGCCTGCATTATACTCAGCCTGTATTCTTCTGAATCGGACTTATACACAGCCTGCTTTTTCTCGGTCCGCGGTTATCTCTCTTTTACTGTCTTGGGTTCGTCGTAAGTTACGCCGAAGGTTTCAACTGTAACTGTTTCCATCCTCTGAGTGAGAGTGGGATGATCGCTCCAGTCTGTGTCAACGGATGCGATGCGGTCAACGGCTTCGAGGCCTTCCGTTACTTTACCGAATGCAGCATAGCCGCCGTCAAGATGGGGAGCATCGGCGTGCATAATGAAGAACTGGCTGCCCGCAGAATCGGGATGCATTGCACGAGCCATGGAAATAACGCCGCGTGTGTGCTTCAGGTCATTCTTAAAGCCGTTCTGCGCGAACTCACCCTTGATGGAGTAGCCGGGGCCGCCCATGCCCGTTCCGTCGGGACATCCGCCCTGGATCATAAAGCCGGGGATGACACGGTGGAAGATGAGGCCGTTGTAAAAGCCCTTGTTTACAAGTGAAATAAAGTTGTTTACGGTATTGGGAGCGATCTCGGGATAGAGTTCAACCTTGATCAGATCGCCGTTTTCCATTTTAATGGTTACTATCGGATTTGCCATGATTATCTCCTTATAAAAACTTGATATGCCTTAAATGAGACAGTCTGCCTCACATACAGCTTACAGAATTGTAGCACAAAGAAAAGAGGGGCACAAGAGTATTTTTACCGCCTTGATTTTGACAAGGTTCTTTGTTATACTCTAACGGATTGTAAACTCTTTTTGGAGAAAATTATGAGTAACGTTAATACGAAGATCAATATATTA
>JAILNG010000035.1 GCA_024691875.1 Lachnospiraceae bacterium
ATACTTGAAAAAATAGCTTCTGAATCATCAAATGGAATATTTGGATTTAATGCCGAGATGATTTTAAAAGTCTGGCGTGAAAATGGGTATTTACAAATTTATCAGAAATGAGAAAAAGTAGACTAAAGCTCTTCGCAGTCGTCGTGCAAGCTACGCTTGCACGACGACATCCCCATCCCACCCCAAAACACTGTGTCGCTCTGCTTCACAGATCTCGTATGAGGCTTGCGGCTTAAGGATGCGTATAGTAGCGCGTAGCGGCAGGAACCTCTACACCTACGTCAGCAACAACCCTGTGATGTTTGTCGATCCTAGTGGGTATTGTAAAGTAAAGGTTAGACCGCGGGTTATATCTAATGGTGAGTACTTCGATGTTGCGTTGGAATTAGACATTGACTATGTTAGAATAATCGATAATGTACTGACAACAGCCCAGAATAAGATCTCAGAGGTTGTTCCGGAAAACATTCTTAACACTTTGTCCGATATATTTAATGCAGCTTCTTTCTTCTATGAGACGGTATCTGAGATACATGATAACATATCCGGAGTGACGAAGATAATGTTAGGACTGGGTATTCTGTTGGAAGGCTCAGGTATGGGCCCGGGATCGTCCTCACCTGCATTAAGTCTTGTTGGCGGAGAAACGGAATTAGCAATCGTTACAGATGGAGCCCTTGTTCTTTCCGGTATAGCTGTGTTATCAGGTGCTGAAGGGCTAAAAGGAAAAGAATATAAGAAAATAAGCGAAGCAGCCAAAAATGTTTCGGATTACCTTGAAAAGGCCGCAGAGAAAAGCGGGGAAGAAAAGGCTAAGAAAGTTTACGAAGAGAATAAAGAGAATATACTAAAAGGGTTAAAAGACGCACCGGTTGAATATAGAGTTAATCCAAAAACTGGAATAAAAGAACCTTATTTGAAACAGTATAATATCAACGATGAGTATAAGGTTATTCTTCGCAGAGATGTAGGTGACTTTAACCATGGCGATTTTAACCATTGGAATTTGGAAGTACAGACAAAGAATGGAAATACAAAATATGATTTACATATGTATTTAACTGATGATGGTGACTTAATGCCATTTACAGAAAAAAATGTATATATTCCGACAAATAGTCCATTCAAATAGGAGGATAGAAATGCTTAACAATAAAAACGGAAAAAAACAGAACAGTAGTATAAAGGCAACTGCGCAGACCTTTTTTGGAGAAAAAGCTTCATCAGTGGTTATAACATTTAGTAAGGAAGCGATAATATGCTTTAAAAAAGAATTATCAGAAATACATGATGACAAAAATAATGAGAAATCTTTAAAAATAGAGACGTATCCTTTAGAAAAAGATCCCTGCCCAAATCAGGCTATTGGGTTTTATATCACCCCTGATAGTCCTACGCTGATGATATCAATAAATTCATTGGCAAGAAGAAAAGAGGATTTACAGAACTTTGATTTCGACGATAAGTTAGATTGTTTGGATCAATGCACATACGATGCAATGCAGGCGGAACAAAACGAAAAGTCGTTAAAAAACATCGTGGATATCGTAGTTTTTGATGCTGAAGGAAATAATATTTCCTGTAAATGCGGAGCGGTTGTTATTGAAATAAATAGAGAAGGAATAAGAAAACTAATATATACATTGACACTTTTGGAAAATGATGATGGTAAAGGTGTCCTCCTTGAAAGAGAAATGCAGGATGTTTTCACAGGGGACTTGAGGCTTTCGCAAGATAGTCTTGCGGTGATCATGAGATGCAAAGACTTGGGAAAAGTTTATGATTATGATCCCAGGTTTAAGGACGAAGCAATTTGAAGGCTGAACATGAAAGTTAGTCTATAACTCCGCGCAGTCGACGGGCAAGCTACGCTTGCACGACGACATCCCCATCCCACCCCAAAACACTGTGTTGCTCTGCTTCACAGATCTCGTCTGAGGCTTGCGGCTGAAGAATGCGTATATTAGCGCGTAGCGGCAGGGACAGGATGAAAATTCTACGGAGGAGTTTTAGCCAATGTTAGCGCCTGAATGCGTGATGGGCACCACTGTCTGAGCCCTGAGTAAGTTTGACTTTATCACAGCGTAAATGGGCGAGATTGGTGCCCATAGCATTGGGCGCTTACATTGGCTTAACGACGGAGTCTGTGTTTTCATCCGTTCCTGCCGCGAAGCGCATTAAATAGTCGTCCTGTCGCAAACGCAAGGAGAGAGCTGTGAAGTCTGAACACACAATGTTTTCCCCCCCCATCCCTTCTGCGCGGATATGCTTGCAAAACAAAAAAGGCTTTACACGATCAAAAAACCGTGTAAAGCCTTTATTTAATCTAATTTACTTTCCCAATGTCTTCTTTACTGTTGCTACGACATTCTCTGTTGTGAAACCGAACTTAGGGAAGAGTACGGAGTAAGGAGCTGATGCACCGAAGCCGCTCATTGTAACAGTTTCGCCGTCAAGTCCAACGTACTTGCCCCAGCCGAAGTCTGAAAGTGCTTCAACAGCAACTCTTGCACGAACGTTCTTGGGAAGAACCTTCTCTCTGTACTCAGCGGGCTGCTCTTCGAAAACGTCTGTGGAAGGCATGGATACGACTCTGACATCGATACCCTCTTTGATGAGTTCCTCCTTTGCGTTCACTGCAAGCTGAACTTCGGAACCTGTAGCGATGATGATGGCATCAGGTGTAGCCTTTGCGGAATCCTGAAGGATGTATCCTCCCTTAAGCGCTTCCTTGGATGAGCCCTTAAGCTGAGGAAGGTTCTGACGTGTAAGCACAAGTGCTGTGGGTGTCTCCTTGGAGGTTACTGCTGAGTACCATGCTGCGATGGTCTCTGTAGCATCTGCGGGACGGAAAACATGGAAGTTGGGAAGAGCACGGAGCATAGCAAGCTGCTCGATGGGCTCGTGGGTAGGTCCGTCTTCTCCGACACCGATGGAGTCATGTGTGAAAACGTAAGCTGTAGGCACTTTCATGATGGATGAAAGTCTTGCCATGGGCTTTGTGTAATCCGAGAATACGAAGAATGTGGATACAAAGCCGCGGAGTCCGTGAAGTGTGATTCCGTTTCCGATGGCTGTCATTGCGATCTCACGTACGCCGAAGTGCATATTTCTTCCGGTCCTGTCTTCTGCGGAGAAATCGCCCATATCCTTCATGTAAGTCTTTGTTGAAGGAGAAAGGTCGGCAGCACCGCCGAAAAGTCCTGGAACCTTTGTCTTAAGTCTGTTGATGACTGTTCCTGAAAGGTTTCTTGTAGCTTCCGGCTTGTCTTCAAATGCCCAGAAGTCAGCATCATCGATAAGAGGCTTAGCGATGTCGAGATCGAATTCCTCATCCCAAGCTTTCTTCATTTCAGGGAACTTAGCGCAGTAATCTGCGAACATCTTCTTCCACTCGTCTTCAGCGGGAGCAAGACTCTTTGTGACAGCCGCATAATTATCGTAAACTTCCTGAGGTACAAAGAAAGGCTCCTGTGAAGGCCAGCCGAGATTTTCTTTGAGAGCTGCAACGTTCTCGTCTCCGAGAGGCTCGCCGTGAGCGGATGCCTTGCCCTGCTTTGCGGGACAGCCGAAACCGATCTGTGTCTTTGCGATGATGCAGGAAGGACGGTTCTTGTCTGCCTTTGCTTCGTCGATGGCACGACCGATGGCGTCCATATCGTTTCCGTTATCAACCACGATAACCTGGAAACCGTATGCTTCCATTCTCTTTGCAACATCTTCGGTGAAAGCGATGTCTGTGCTTCCTTCGATGGAGATCTTGTTTGAATCGTAGATGATGATAAGCTTTCCAAGCTTTAATGTGCCTGCAAGTGAGAATGCTTCATGAGAGATTCCTTCCATCATGCATCCGTCGCCGCCCAGGGCATATGTGAAGTGATCAACTACCGGGAATCCGGGCTTGTTGAACTTTGCTGCAAGGTGAGCTTCTGCGATAGCCATACCCACAGCCATGCCCATACCTGCTCCGAGAGGTCCTGTTGTTGCTTCAACGCCCCTTGTGTGACGGTACTCGGGATGTCCCGGTGTAAGTGAATCCAACTGTCTGAACGGCATAAGGTCTTCCTTCTTAAGTCCGTAGCCGAACAGGTGAAGAAGGGAATAGAGAAGTGTTGAGCCGTGTCCGCCGGAAAGGATGAAACGGTCTCTGTCTGCCCAATCCGGATCTGCGGGATTGTGCTTTAACTTCTTTGCCCAG
>JAILNG010000176.1 GCA_024691875.1 Lachnospiraceae bacterium
ACGATACATTCGGTAAATACGGATCTTCAAATGTATTACTTAAGAAGGCTCCCGAAGGTACCGGTATCATCGCAGGCGGTCCTGCACGTATCGTTCTCGAACTTGCAGGTTATAAGAACATTCGTACAAAGTCCCTCGGTTCCAATAACAAGCAGAACGTAGTTCTTGCTACGGTAAATGGATTAAGCCAGTTAAAGACTCCTGAGCAGGTTGCTGCACTTCGCGGCATATCCGTTGAGCAGTTGGGCTAATAAGGAGGATGGAAAAATGGCAGATACATTAAAAATCACCTTAGTAAAGTCTCCTATCGGAGCAATCCCGAAGCAGAGAGCAACAGTTGAGGCTCTTGGCCTTCACAAGGTTGGTCAGTCTGTTGAACAGAAGAACAACGATGCTACAAAGGGACAGATCCAGAAGATAAGACATTTGGTTAAGGTAGAAGAAATCTAATACGTAGCAAGGAGGTGTTCACGATGAATTTAACAACTATTAGACCTGCGGACGGTTCGACCCAGTCAAATAATTTCAGAAAGGGCCGTGGCCATGGTTCAGGAAACGGTAAAACAGCAGGATACGGTCACAAGGGACAGAAAGCTCGTTCCGGAAGACCCAGACTCGGCTTTGAAGGCGGTCAGAATCCTTTATATAGAAGACTCCCCAAGAGAGGCTTCAATTGCAGAAACACCAAGGAGATCGTTACACTCAATATAGATGTTCTTGAGCAGTTTGAAAATGGCACAGAGGTTACCGTTGAAACTCTTGTTAACGCAGGCGTTATTAAGAATCCCAGGGATGGTGTAAAGCTTCTCGGCAACGGTGAAATTACCAAAAAGCTTGACGTTAAGTTGAATGCATTCAGCGCGAGTGCAGTGGAAAAGATTCAGGCTGCAGGTGGAAAAGCTGAGGTGATCTAATGATTAAAACTTTTGTTAATGCACTTAAGATCAAGGACATCAGAACAAAGCTTTTATTCACATTATTTTGCCTGGTAATTATCAGAATAGGTAGCCAACTTCCCGTTCCGGGAATCGACAGAGTAAGCTTTTTAAGCTTCCTTAACAGCCAGCTTGAAGGAACAAGTTTCCTTTCAATGCTGACAGGTGGTTCATTTGAACAGATGTCGGTTTTCGCTTTGGGTATCACACCTTACATCACATCATCCATTATCATGCAGCTTCTCACAATAGCTATTCCTAAGCTTGAGGAGATGCAGAAGGACGGAGATACCGGAAGAAAGAAGATCGCTGAGATCACAAGATACGTAACAATCGGTCTTGCTGTATTCGAAGCAATCGCTCTCGGTATCGGTTTTAACAACAGCGGATACATTACAGAGGATAACAAAGTTCTTGCTGTAATCGTAATCACATTGGCTCTTACAGGTGGTTCCGCATTCCTTATGTGGCTCGGTGAGCAGATCACTGAGAAGGGAATCGGAAACGGAATTTCCGTAATCCTCCTTATCAACATCACAGCAGGATTCCCTAATGATTTCAGTAATCTTTATATTACTTTCATCAAGGGAAGCGAAAATGTTGTGAAGGCCATCATTGCCGCTGTAGTAATTGTGGCAGTAGTAATCGTACTTACTCTTCTCGTTATTCTTTTACAGGATGCACAGAGAAAGATTTCCGTACAGTACGCTAAGAAAATGCAGGGAAGAAGAATGGTTGGCGGACAGTCCACAAACATTCCCCTTCGTGTCAACACGGCCGGAGTTATCCCTGTAATCTTCGCATCAAGCCTTTTACAGACACCTATTATTATTACTTCGCTGTTTAAGAGTGCAAATTCTCCTGTTAATACATGGGATACGATCCTTATGTACTTGAATCAGAGATATTGGTGCAGATTTACGACCGAAGGTTTGGCAAAGTATTCCGTAGGACTTATCGTATATCTTGCATTACTTATCTTCTTTGCATATTTCTACACAGCAATCACATTCAATCCGTTAGAGGTTGCCAACAACCTTAAGAAACAGGGTGGATTTATTCCCGGTATCAGACCCGGAAGACCTACGGTTGATTATCTTACAAGCGTTCTCAATTATGTAATTCTTATGGGAGCTTTGGGACTTGCAATCGTAGCATTGATCCCTATTCTTTTCACAGGTATTTTCAATGCCAACGTTGGCTTCGGCGGAACCTCGATTATCATCGTAGTCGGTGTTATCCTTGAGATTCTCAAGCAGATTGAAACGATGATGATAGAACGTCATTATAAGGGCTTCTTATCCGAGGACTAATCACTATGACTTAAACCTAAGGGTGGGGCACATATATGCTCCACCCTAATGGTGTTTTTTGACAATCAAAACATGGGAGGAAATCCTAATGAAAATAATTATGCTTGGAGCACCCGGTGCAGGAAAAGGCACACAGGCAAAACAGATTGCCGCAAAGTACGGCATTCCTCACATTTCCACAGGCGATATTTTCAGAGCTAACCTTAAAGCGGGAACACCGCTTGGTTTAAAGGCGAAGGAATACATGGACAAGGGACTTCTTGTTCCCGATGAATTGACACTTGATCTCATTATGGATCGTTTTTCTGAGGATGACTGCAAGAACGGATATGTACTTGACGGTTTTCCGAGAACAATTCCTCAGGCTGAAGCTCTTACAAAGGCACTTGAGAAGAATAATGACAGCATAGATTATGCCATTGACGTTGATGTACCGGACGAAAACATCGTTAAGCGTATGTCGGGACGTCGTGCTTGCGTAAATTGCGGAGCGACATATCATGTTGTTTTCAATCCTCCCGCTAAAGAAGGAAAATGTGATAACTGCGGATCAGAGCTTATCCAGAGAGCTGATGACAAGCCTGAAACGGTGCTTAATCGCCTTTCGGTTTATCATGAGCAGACACAACCGCTCATCGATTATTACAAGAGCTTCGGTAAGCTCAAAACGGTGGACGGAACAAAAGAGATGGAAGAAGTTTTCCGAGAGATTGTAAAGATCCTTGAAAAATAATTTCGTAACGGAAAGACAGGAAAGCAATGGCAGTAACAATTAAATCAGAAAGAGAAATTCAGTTAATGAGAGATGCCGGAAAAGTTTTGGCTGATGTGCATGATGCACTTAAAGAACTGGTTGTTCCGGGCATTTCTACATACGAGATAGACAGAAAAGCATTTGAACTCATAAAAAAAGCAGGTTGTACACCTTCATTTCTCAATTTCGAAGGATATCCCGCTTCTATATGCTGTTCGGTAAATGAGGTTGTAGTACACGGTATACCTTCTAAAAGCAAGATATTAAAAGAAGGTGACATTATCAGCCTCGATGCGGGAGTCATTCGAAAGGGTTACCAATCGGATGCAGCAAGAACGTGGCCTGTCGGAAAAGTTTCTGCGGAAGCTCAAAAACTGATCGACGTAACAAGAGAAAGTTTTTTTGAGGCCCTTAAAGTTTGCAGAGACGGACACCACCTGAATGAAATCGGAGAAACCATTGAAAATTTTGTAAATCCCTACGGATACGGGATTGTACGTGACCTTTGCGGTCATGGAATCGGTACTGAGATGCATGAGGAGCCTCAAATTGCAAATTTCAAACAGTCTGTTCGCGGAATGCGACTCAGAGCGGGTATGACTGTTGCGATTGAGCCGATGTTAAATCTTGGAACATGGGAAGTTGATTTTGATCGTGAAGACGGTTGGACAGTAACTTCCAAGGATAAATCGATAGCATCACACTATGAAAACACCATCCTTATAACGGATGGAGATCCCGAAATACTTTCACTTAATCAAAAATGAGGTAAATATGTCGAAGACAGATTTGATCGAACTTGAAGGAACAGTAACCGAAAAGCTCCCTAACGCTATGTTCAGAGTTGAGCTTGAAAACGGTCATATTGTAATTGCCCACATCAGCGGCAAGCTTCGTATGAACTACATTAAGATAGTTCCCGGAGACAAGGTAACACTTGAGATGTCCCCTTACGATCTTACAAAGGCAAGAATCGTGTGGAGAGATAAATAATTATATGCTATGTTTGTACAGAATGTACAAAACTTTTTGAAACTTTTACTTGCAATGTGGCAATAATCGGAGTATAATGCTACACGGACTTTTTTTGAAAGGAGAAAAAACAATGAAAGTCAGATCTTCAGTTAAACCGATTTGCGAGAAATGCAAAGTCATTAAGAGAAAGGGCTCCAT
>JAILNG010000198.1 GCA_024691875.1 Lachnospiraceae bacterium
ATGTTAATGTCACTCTCCTTTCCTATAAGGTAAAAACCGCCGGCGAAACCGGCTCTCGGTCCGCGTCCGTCTTCCGAAGGAGGTAGCACACTTGCCGTGTCCAGGATCCTCATGAGTCTTTCCGTCAATTCATCGGTATCATTGTAATGAAGAAGCATAGCAAAATGGTCTCCGCTTGTTCTGCTGACGGTCTCGTCCTTCAGCATGGCATCGCTCATAACATTTGCTATATACTTAAGAGCCGTATTGCCGTATTCGTAACTGAACGTACTGTTAAAGTACTTAAATTCCGAAACATCACATGCAGCATAGGCATAATTGCCTCTGGATTTCCTTAAAAGACTTAAGGCAATACTCTTATGGTGAGTCTTTGTGGGCAGTCCGGTAAGCTCATCAAAATTCAGAACATCGTCAAATTCATGCTTTGTTTTTCTGTATGTGGTTACATAGTATATACTTTGTGCCAAAGTAACCACCAGCACCATGGCGACCACAGCCACGATTCCCTTTGTGGCAGGCGAAATGTTCTGGAACACGGAGATCTCGTCGATCACGGTAACCAGAGCATAGTCCGGATAGGAAGAGAACAAACGGGCATATACATAAAAGCTGACGCCCATTCTTTCTACTTTCATAAAAGAGGTTCCTGTTTCATCAAGTCCCGTAAACAGCTCCAGAAACTCATCCTCCGACAGGTCTTTGTCATTCCCTTCATATTCCTTAAAAGCCTTTGAAGGAATAAGGATGTTTCCCTTGGTGTCCGAAAGCATGCAATATCCCGCACCGTTGTACACATTTTTCGAAATGATGTCTACATAGCTTTCAACATCGAAAACAGCAAACGCTATCCCGACATTTTTTGATTTTTCCTTTACAGGAACCATAACGGCAACAGCACCGTCTTCAAATATCGTTCTTTCTCTGACCAGTTTTACTGTATCCATTTCATAGGCAGTTTCAAAATCATCCGAGAAAAATTCCGCAATCAGGTCCGCACTTATCTCCGTGCCATCCGAAATAATGATCTCTGATGCGGAACAATCATAAATCCCAACGCTCTTGGCATCAAGCTGCTTTTGAACAAACGTCAGTTTCTTTTCGCTTCCGCGAAAGATGTCATCACTCTCCATCTCTTCCGTTCCCAACAATTCAAGAAGAGATACTGCATAATCGAAATCCTTTTCAATGTCTGCAAGCCTGTTCTCCGATGTTTTTGAAATATCGGAATAACTTGTTTTTTCGATCCTTGCTCGGAGTCTGTTGGTGACTATCGCTCCAAAGATAAGAGCCACAATAAGCAAAAGCCACCAGAGGAGTATTCTGTATCGATCATCAAGTTTTGTCTTCATTTTCCCTCCATGGTATGCCCAAAATAAAAAATAGGGTTAGCGTGCATAGCTAACCCTATTTTAACACATTTTCTAAAAATCTTCAACTTTTTTGCGCATAATGCGAATTATATCCTATTATTTTAGCATAAAAGTCACACTATGGTGAAAGTTTTGTCAAACTCATGCGAAACCTGCTAAGTTTTCTAAAAACTTGT
Organism: Lachnospiraceae bacterium; assembly: GCA_024691875.1. Lineage (GTDB taxonomy): Bacteria > Bacillota > Clostridia > Lachnospirales > Lachnospiraceae > RGIG3528. Next base: position 1,547 of record JAILNG010000198.1, read on the forward strand.
TAACTCTACCATGTTACCACGTTAAGGCTGTGGAGAAATCATATGCTTTTGGGCATAGGAATGAACACAGGATGCTCGTGATAGTTTTCATTGGGATAATGGAGTGTCAGCATGAGACTTCCGTCATTTTTCCTGAACAACATACCATGACCGCCGTTCTCCTCGTAGAGAGGCTTTTCTCTCTGAGTCCAATTGCCGGTAACGTCTCCGTTGTCAGAGTAAGCTACAGCTTCAACGTAACCCTTGTCACCAAAGCTTGACCACATCAGCGCGAGGCTTCCGTCCTCATTTCTCCATGCAAAAGGTCCGTCAGTTACATAAATGGCCTTTCCCGGGTATCTTCTGTGGGTGATGGAACGTACCCACGTCTTTGCTTCGGAAGCACTGAAAAGTGTGAAAGGCTCACCCACAGGCTTTGTCAGATCCTTTGCAAGTTCTACTGCGCAGATCTGTCCGTCAAAAACATCTTCCCACTCATGGCTGAAGATCATGTAGGGAACACCCTTGGGGCTCAGATAAAAGGTTCCGTCCAGGCAATTCCACTCTTCGGGAGTGATCTTTCCCTCGCTGTGAGGCTTGAAAGGTCCCAAAGGATTGTCAGCCTTGAGGATCATGGTACCCTTCTTGTTCTTTGCAACCGTATTGAAGGTAGCGAACATGTAAAAGCTGCCATTGTACTTGTGAACCTCGGGTGCCCAGTAGTTCTTGTCGTAGGGGAAATCCTCGGTCTTGTGGAAGATCTCTACGGGGCCTTCCCAGTTTTCAAGATCAGAGCTGACGTAAGCATCGAAGCCGTCGGCCTCACCCCAGCAGGTGAGACTTCTGGTTCCGTAAAGGTAATATTTTCCTCCCTCGTTAAGTACAAAGGGATCTCTGATTACAATATCCGCTGTTTTAATCATTATAATGTAGCCCTCATCATATCGGTAACAAGCTGCTTGATCTCGGCATCATTTGCCTTACCCTTCATCAAAGGATCGTTCTTAAATGCTTCACAAACAAGGTCAACGTCCTTGTTTCCGCCCAGAACGACCTTCATGATCCTCTCATGATTGTTGATGTGGGGCATTACCAGTTCCTTAACGTTATCGTTCAAGGGACCTGCATAGAGGGGACGAACCTCATCTCTCTCAAAGAGGGCATTTGTCTCAACGACAGCCTCTTCGGGAAGATTGGGGATCTGATGTCCGAAGTTGGGGATGTTAACGTTAGTGATCTTTCTTCCGAGACCGCAGAGAGCCTTGATCATGCTGACGCCCTCTTCACCTGTCTCTTCATGGATGTTGATCTCCTCTTCACCCTTTGCAAGTCTCTCGGATCTCTCAAGTCTGTGCTTAAGATCTTCTTTACGCCATGCAACTGTTGTGAGACCAAACTTCCATGCGGTTACCTGCTCGGGATTCTTTAAGTAATCATCGCCGGGCATGAACTCAGCCAGATGTCTGTCACCTGCGGCTGCAATGAGTCCGAAACGTCTGAAAAGATCGAACTTTACTCTGTGAGCGCAGGCGAAAGTGGAGTTCATCCAGTTGTCATCGCCGAATTCGATGCCTTCTTCGTAGTGCTCATCGATATATTTCTTGTAAACAGGGAAAAGATCCACTGACTTGTAGGTTGCATAATCGAACCATGTGAAGTGATTGATACCCTGTACGTTAATGTTGATATCGTCTTTTGTTACATTCTTTTCGCCAAGCTCACGTTTTACGATCTCAGCAAGTACCTTCTGTGTACCGAAAACTTCGTGGCAGCATCCGAACGCCTTGATCTTGGGGAATGCTGTGTAAAGTGCCTTTACGCAAAGAGACATAGGGTTGGTGTAGTTGATAACCCATGCATCCGGACAGTACTCCTTGATAGCTTCAGCAAAGCCGATGAACATGGGAAGCGTTCTTAAAGCTCTCATCATTCCGCCGGGACCCGCTGTATCTCCGACTGACTGGTAAATTCCGAGTCTTTCGGGCATATGCACGTCTACTTCCATTTCGTCAAATGTCTTGGGAAGGATGGAAATGATTACAAAATCAACGTCTTTTAAAGCTTCACCGATAGTTTCTTTTACTTCATATTTCCATTTTCCGACAACATCTTCTCTCGCACTGAGACGATTTCCGATGATCTCGTTCTTCTGAGCTGCGGGAACATCAATGTCGTAAAGTCTCATCGTACCTGCGATCTCGCTTTCTCTCGCAAGGTCTGTCATGAGTGTCCATGCCCATCCTCTCGAACCACCGCCGATGTAGGCGATCTTAAGATTTTTTGCATCAACTTTCTTCATCTGAATTATTCTCCTTATCTATGCCAAATAACTGATTTAGTGTTTTCGCCCCGCAAGTCACTTATTACTTTACCGTTTCCTGCGCTGGTAAAGACGAGTTTGCCGTCCAAAAAGCACTCAAAAACCTTCCCATTATAACAGATCTTGTGTTCAATGTCATTTAAAACCTGAACATATTCGTATCGGGGTCCCTGTTGCAATCCCCAATACAGCCGATCACCCTCACGATGTAAGCCGTAAATCCTCGATATATACTCAAGCACCGAAAGAATCGCGGGCCCGTAGGTCGGTTGTCCTCCGCTTACCTCATTCAATGAGGGCTTCCCTGTGAACGGATCGAACTGCTGTACAAAATTCATTCCTTCACCGACGGAAGCGAAGAGCTTTGCTCCTATCTGCGGGATCAGGTACTCCCAGCCGTAATTCTCAAGTGCTTTGATAGCCCTTTGATAAATGAGCGATTCGCATTGACCGCTCCAATTGTTTTCCGGAATGTTTCTGAAATCCGGATCGTTCGCCGCAACCGAAGGAATGGGCATTTCGGTCCAAAACTCCTTCTCATTCAGCAAATGTTCTTTTACAAAGCGATCGGCCTTTTCTTTCGAAATGCTTCCCCAGTACATTGCCTTTAAAGTAGCATGAGTCAATGTGCTTTGCATTTTGTGATCTTTGGTCCTGTCAAAAAGAGCCGATCTTTCTTCATTCCACAGATAATTTTCAAGTTTTTGACGAACCTCAAGCGCTCTCTTGTGCCACTTCTCGCTCTCATTTTGTTTTCCTTTGACGAGGTAAATCTCTGCCAGAGTCTCTCTCGCAGAGAAAGACCAGCTCATGAGATCTGAAGAAGCCATGGGGACAGAATCGAACTCGACAGGTGCCGTGCTCTCCGTCCAGTAATTCGGAGCATCTCCGTAACGAACAGCGCCGTCTTCTCCGGTGTCGTAGACACAGAAGCTTTCCAGACATCCGTCCTTATCGCTGTCCCTTTCCTTCCAAAGCCAGGCATCAAATTTTTCAAGCGTGGCTCCCAAAAGGTTCAGGTACTCTTTGTCCTCTCCGTTCAGCCAATACATGTTGAAAGCCGGTCCGGGAAAGCAAAAGCCCTGCATTTTATTGTATTCGGGAATAACTTTGCCGTGATCCAGCTTTATGCTGCCGGGAAGTCGTCCGTCACTTCTCTGTCCCTCCATGAAGAGCAGCTGATTGTTGAGAGAAGCACCTGAATTGTCTCTTTTAAAGAACATCTCTCCGCCCATGGGCTGGGTTTCGAGCCAGATCTTTTCATAGCCTGCTCCCTCAACGAGCACCGGACGCCCCGCAAAGTCTCTTAAATTGCCCCGCAGCTTGCGTTCGGCCTCGTCATAGAGTTTCTGTAAAAATTCATCTTCTGTTTTAAATGTAACTTTGTTCATCCTTTAAGTCCGCTTGTTCCGATTCCTTGAACCAGATAACGGTTAAAGAAAAGGAAGATTAAGAATACGGGGATCAGCGAAAGTGAAGACATCGCGAACATTGCGCCGTAGTCTGTTGTGGATGTTGCATCCGCAAATTGTTTGATTGCCAGTGAAACAGGCATAGTCTTGGGAGAGCTTAAGTAAAGCAGCGGTCCCATATAGTCATCCCATTTCCAATAGAACTGGATGATGATGGTGGTGATGATCGAAGGCTTTAAGAGCGGTAAAATGATCTTAAAGAACAAACGATACTTACTGCAGCCGTCGATCTTTGCAGCCTCATCAAGCTCTCTCGGGATTCCCTTCATGAACTGCATCATCTGGTAAATGAAGAATGCCTGTCCGAAGAAATAGGGAAGGATGAGAGGAACGTAAGTTCCCACAAGGTTCAGCTTGTGCCAGATCAGGAAGGACGGGATCATGATGACCTGTCCGGGAAGCATCATTGTTGCAAGCATGCATGAGAACCAGAAGCCTCTTCCCTTGAAATGTATTCTTGAAAGTGCATAGGATACAAATGCGGAACTGATAAGCGTACCTGCGGTAGCGATCGTTGTCAGGATCGCAGAATTCTTAAAGAAGGTCGTGAACGTGATCCCACCGAAACCCTTCCAGCCTGTGGAAAAGTTTGTCTTGATAAACGTCGAAGGTATCAAGGAGAGACCGCCGTTAAGGATCTGCTGATTGTCCTTAAAAGCACCGCTGATCATCCAGAGCACAGGATACACCATGCAGAAGCCGAATGCAAGGACGAAGGTATGATACAAAATTTTAAATATTATTCTTCTTGTTTTCATCTTCCGGCCCCCTACGAATCTGCTTCAGAGAACACCCATTTCTTGGACGTCTTGAATATAATAAGTGTAACAATAACCATTACAACCAGCATTACCCAGCTCATTGCGCATGCGTAAGCCATCTTGGAGTACTTGATCGCTGTATTGTAAACATACAGTGCGTACATCATGGTCTCGTTCAAAGGACCACCCTGAGTGATGATCTGTGCCTGAGTGAACACCATGAATGCAGAGATCGTCTGCATGATAAGGTTGTAAAGAATAATAGGTGAAAGACAAGGCAATGTGATCTTAAAAAACCTCTGGAAGCCGTTTGCGCCATCGATCATGGCAGCTTCATAGTAGCTTTCCGGGATTTCCTTAAGTCCTGCCGCAAAAATGATCATCGAAGATCCGAACTGCCATACACTCATAAGGATCAGAGGGAAAATGGCAAGCTTTCCCGTGCCGCCGAACCAGTTAACGGTTGTTCCGAAAAGATCCATCCAAACTGTATTGAAAAGTCCCTTTCTTGCAAAGATCTGCTTCCAGACAAGAGCCACCGCTACACTTCCTCCGACAAGCGAAGGGATATAGTAAAGTGAACGATATAATGTAACCATTTTGCTCTTTCTTGTAAGAAGGAAAGCAACCAAAAGGGCAAATGTAAGTTTCAAAGGCACCGAAAGAATAACGTACTTAAACGTTACCCATACGGACTTAGCAAAAATCTTGTCATGTGCAAGTGTGATAAAATTATCGATTCCGATAAATTTTATGTCTTTTGCTCCAAAAGTCATATCGGTAAATGAATATATCAGTGATGTTATCATGGGAATAAGCGAAAATCCAAGGAAACCCAAGATAAACGGCATCGCAAAGACGTAACCCACCGTGTTGTCATTGTTAAAGAAACGACGTACGCGCTCGCCGAAACTGCGATTAGTCGGAACGCGATTCGGTTGGATATTCATTTTTTTAGCTTTACTATTTTTCTTTGTGTCAGTCATGGTTTTATCCTTTTTTTACCGACAAGGGCACGTCCACGTTCCCGTGGACGTGCCCCCGTCATTTAAATATCAAATGTTTTTATTTAAAGAGCTTTTCTGCTGCTTCATATGTGAGCTTAGCTGCTTCAGATGCAGTGATCTCACCGCTTACAACCTGCTGGATGTAGCCTCTGTAAAGGTCAGTAACCTGATCCTGTCCTGCAGGGCTGGTAACATTAACCTTTTCAGGTGTAGGGAATGTTCCGACAAGTGTTACGTAGTCGAACATGATCTTCTTTCCGTTTCCTTCAGCGTCATCCTTTGTGTTGCCCTTAACTGCTGCACGGCAATCATCGTTGATCGGGATACCACGCTCACCGTCGAGGATCTTGTTGCACTCAACGTCGTTCTGGAACCAGCTGATAAATTCAGCTGCTGCCTTCTTGTTCTTGGAATCCTTAGATACGCAAAGCATCTGAGAAGACTGAATGTGAGAACCTGCGTTACCGTCCTTTGTTACTCTGGGAAGTGTAGCAAGTGCAAGTGTTCTGCCCTGCTCTGCGCAAACCTTGTAGATTGTAGGGAACTGGTTAACAGCTACCCATGTCATGCCTGCTTCACCTGTTACAAGGAAGTCGTTCTCGATGTTGGTGATTTCCATTTCAGCACCTGCATCGGGTGAAGCGCCTTCTTTAATAAGGTCAGCTCTCATCTGGATGTAAGGTGTGAGCATCTCGGGATCCTTGAAGCCCATTCCTGTAAGTCCGATGTTGAAGAAACCGAACTCGCCGAGCTTACCCTGCTGTCCAACGTATGTTGAGCAACCTGCTGCGAATTCTGAGCTTGTGAAGCTGGATGTTCCGAAGTGGCCTGTAGCCTTGTGGATCTTTCTTGAAGCTTCTGCGTAATCATCCCATGTCCATGTGCCTGTGGGCTCAGCAACGCCTGCTGCCTTGAACATGTCTACATCATATGCGATACCGTAAGTATTAAGGCCGTTTGAAAGACCAACGAGGTTACCGTCGGTGTCTCTCGTAATGTTGAGGTAAGCATCCGGAATCTTGGAAGTATCAATTGTTCCGTCCTTAACATATGAATCAAGATATTCGATCTTGCTTACATAGTCAGGGAAGTTACCGCCGAGCTGGAAGACATCCCATACGTTGTCAGATGCAACGAGTGTCTTAAGCTTTGTAAAATAATCGTCAAATGAGAAGAATTCGTACTCGATGTCTACATTGGGATGAGACTTCTCATACATTTCGATGACAGCTACTGTCTTGTCGTGTCTGTTCTGAGATCCCCACCATGCCATTCTGAGTGTTACTTTCTCATCTGTGGTAGTCTTAGTGTCGTTTGTTTTTGTTGTGCTGCTTGTGTTGTTTGTCTTAGTGTCTGTGTTTGCATTTGTCTCATCCTTGCCGCCGCAAGCTGCAAGAGAAAGAACAAGTGTGGCAGCCATTAAGAACGCTACGAGTTTTTTCTTCATAAGTTTTCCCTTTTCTCCTTTACTATCTGTATTAGTAGGTAGTTAGTAAGCATTAAAGCGATCTCACGGCCGTACAAGATCACTTTTCAACTTGTAATTCACATTCTATATCCAAAATCACCAAAATAATACCAAATTTATATGTAGTTTATGTGCAATATAACTGTTTTTTTGTACTTTGTTATTTGTGTAGCAAGGTTAAAACCCAAAAAATATGTTAAAATGAACAAAAACGCATATTATTTTGACAAACTTTTTGTTTTATGTTATTATGAATTTTGAGCGGTTTTCTTGAATATATATGCATGTTTTATACCGCAAATCATTGTAAAGAAAGAGTTAAGAATAATGTCATCAGAGAAGAACAATGCAGGCATATTCGTTGAGCGCGCGGTTCGTGTTCCTTCCTTCAGAATGAATTATGAGCATCTTCATTCTTATGTGGAGTTTTTCTGTCTTAAGACAGGTAACTGTACCTATTATGTTAACGGCAAAGAGTTTCATCTTGCCCCCGGAGACATTTTCATTGCAGCTCCCGGCGAAAGCCACTGCACCAAATACGAAGGAACCGTGCTTTGCGAAAGAACAGTCATTTATTGCGATCTGCCTGTGCTCGGAAAGGAATATCTTGATTCTCACATCGATCTGATCAACAAGTTATCGGTATCCGGTAAAGTTCTCGTCATTAAAAAGGGTATGGACCAGATCGATACTCTGATCGATTCCATGTTAACGGAAAACAACATTCCCGACGACTACTCCGTCGAGAACCTGATCCTTCTTTTTAAACAGATCCTTCTTTGGATCCAGCGTTACGGGATCTTCATTTACGAACAGGTCGACACCGGAAAGGGCTTCGATGAAGACATTGAATCCACTATGAGACTGGTGGCGGAAGAATACGCAAACACCATTACCCTTGAAGATGCGGCGGCCAGAATAAATTTAAGCCCCACCTACCTTTCCAAGAAGTTCCGCCATGTTACGGGAAAGACCTTCAGCGAGTATGTAAATTACATCCGTCTCCGCCAGGCCACTCAGATGCTCCTCACCACAGATGATTCCGTTACGGAGATCGCCACAAAGTGCGGCTTCAACTCCAGTAACTACTTTAAGGACTGTTTCAAGAAGCGATTCGGAGTTTCTCCGAGGACCTACAGGACACAGTCCAAGAATCACAGTTTTGAATAAGAAAAACAACAAGCGGAAGCTTATCTTGCCCCCGCTTGTTTTTTTGTCTGATCATATATTCCCGGCTCAAGGATCCAGGTCCTTAAGCACACAGGACGAATGAGGTTTCATATGCACGGAAAACTGTCTGTCCTCAACATGATGGAACTGGGCTTCTCTGCGGTATCCGTCCGCATCCGTCAGCATTATCGTAACCATCGCTCCCATGTCAATGTCTATTCCTTCCAGAGAAATAGTGAGATCTTTATCGCAATCATTGTTATTAAGGATCGTTACGATGATGTTCTCTCTGTCAAATCGCGCAAAGGCAAAAACGCCTCGTTCAGCGTGAAGAGGAGCGACCGAACCGTACTTGAGCACGGTGAGTTTCTTTCGTATCGCGATCATTTCCTTATGAAGATGGATCAGGTCCCTGTCCTCATGCCCCCATGGAAATGCGCGCCTCGAATCGGGATCCGTGAATCCGCAAAGCCCCGCCTCGTCGCCGTAATAGATCGTGGGGCACCCGGGCCATGTCATCTGAAAGACAACCGCTTCCGCAAAAACTTCGGGATGAATGTCTTTTGATGCCGCATCTGAGCCCAGGTACGCCACTCTTCCGACGTAGTGATTCGTTCTTGTCAAAAATCTCGAGTGATCGTGGTTTGAAAGTTCGTTCATCGCAGAGTACATGGTTGCGGTCGAAAATGCCTTGCTTCGGTTGAACAATCCGTCCATGAGTGCGTCTGTATTATTAAGCATATATTCCCTGAACTCGTCGCTGTGCTTTTCCATTCCCGTAAGGAACCAGGTAATGGGTTCCATAAAGGCGTCGTAGTTCATGAGAGTGTCCCATTCATCGCCCTTAAGCCATTTCTCCGCGTTTCCGTAATGCTCCGCAAGAATGATACTTTCGGGGTTTGCTTCCTTGACAGCCGCTCTGAAACGTTTCCAGAATTTGTGATTAAATTCCTCGGAGTGCCCCAGATCCGCTGCCACATCCAGCCTCCAGCCGTCGCAGTTGTAAGGTTCCGAAACCCACTTGGCACCGATCCTGCAGATGTAATCACAAAGTTCTTCAGACTCTTCGTAATTAAGCTTCGGCAGAGTGTCAAATCCCCACCAGCCTTCGTAAGAATTCGGATCGTCCGGATCGGAAAACTTGAAAAACTTTCTGTATTTACTGTCTTTGCTTCTGTAGGCCCCCACTTCCGCTTCATCACAGGCGGAGTAATAGCCTTCCCTGTCCATCCATTTGTTAAAAGAACCGCAGTGATTGAACACACCATCCAGAATGACCTTCATTCCGTGTTCATGTACCTGTTTCACAAAATCCGCAAACCAGGCATTGCTGGCTTCAATATTTTCCTTATTGGTAGTTTTTACAACGTATTTATTGTTCCCATAAACGCCGGGATCTCCGACTTTCTTTACTATCGTAGTCAAATGGGGATCTATGTGATCGTAATCCTGACAGTCGTACTTATGATTTGAAGGTGAAACGAAAACAGGATTAAGGTAGATCACCTCTATGCCCAAATTTTTAAGATAGTCAAGCTTTTTCAGCACTCCGACGAGATCTCCGCCGTAAAATCTGGCCACATCCAGGTCTGCCACCGGAGCATTCCAGTCATAAACATGCTCTACCATCTGATCAGCATAATAGTATTCACCGTTTTCCACGTCGTTTTGCTTGTCACCGTTGCAGAAGCGATCGGGATAGATCTGATACATTACCGCTCCCACCGCCCACTTGGGTATCCTGAAGCCGGGAAGAAGGCGGAGACTGTCCTGCCATTCGTAGTAATCTTTAAGTCCGTTTTTAGTGTAATAGTAGATCCTTCCCTCGAAAACAACCTTAAAGGCATAGCTCAGGTTGTAATTTGGCATCATCATCTCGCAGGAATAGTAGTCAAAAAAAGGCCCCGAATCGCAAAGCTCCATTGTTATCTCGGTAAAATCGCACATAAACAAGGGCTTAACCTGCATATTTTTCGGGGTTCTTAGCCTGATCTCAACATTTTCGTTTAAGTCAACTCCTGATGTCCGACAAAACTCTTCAGTGCCGTCGGAATAGAATGCTTTTAAAGGATCCATTAACTGTTCTCATCCCTAACTTATAATCGTCAAATGAACATTTCTATCAATATAAAGATCGAGCCGTCGCCTTTGCCTCGGCTCACCCTTTAGTATAGCACATTTACGCCGCCAAAGAAATGAAAAGAAAAGAAAACATAAAAACGTGAAAAGAGCGGCCTGGGAAAGCCGCTCTTTTCTGGAGAAGGTATTTTTGTTACTTATGGGGTGTAGCAAAAACTATATATAATGTATTGGGGTTTACGAGTGTTATTATACATGAATTTCAAAATCAGTGTGCACAAAC
>JAILNG010000232.1 GCA_024691875.1 Lachnospiraceae bacterium
CTGCCGGTCGTAAGGCATGGAGTCGGTGTCCGCTCCGGCGAGGAAACCTGCGCAGCAGGCATATGCACGGAAGTCAAAGGATAGGCCGAGCTCTTTGCTCTGTAAGAGGAATTGTTCCTCGGTTTCAAACATATTGTTTAAGAGGCGGATGAAGAATTTTTCACGGAAAGGATCCGCCAGGGCGCGCTCTGTTTCCTGTAAAGCCCGAAGCTTTGAAATGTCGTCGATCACGCGGTTGATGGCTTCGGTCAGAAGCTGCGGTGAAAGTTCCAGCTTTACCAGATAGTCGGAAACGCCGTAAACGATGGCCTGGCGGGCGAGGCTGAATTCCTCGTAGCTGGTCAGAAAAATGAAGTGGGGATCGTGATCGCCGTAGCGTTTGCGACATTCGCGGACAAGTTCGAGGCCGTCGATCACAGGCATTTTAATGTCGGTAATGACAATGTCGGGATGTTTTTCTTCGATGATGTCGAGAGCCACACGTCCGTTGGGCGCGGTTCCGATAACCTCTATATCAAGTTTGTTCCAGTTCAGCATGGACTTTACGCCGACCTGAACCAGTGGTTCGTCATCTACTATCAAGAGTCTGTACATACTTTCCTCCGTGAGGGTAAAATTAAGATCATTTTTTTGCGGGAATGCGGACTGTCATTACGGTTCCTTCTCCCTCAGTGCTGGTGATGGAAATGCCCGCAGGCTCTCCGTATTCGAAAAGAAGGCGGCGATTTACGTTGTAAACACCGAATTCTCTGAAGAAATCGGATTTTGTTTCGCTCCGATCCTTAAGGATCGACTCTGCTTTCTCCTTTGTCATGCCCACGCCGTCATCTGAAACGTCGATTCGGATCAGATCGTTTTCATAATAAAGGTGGACATTTATATGCCCGGAGCCCTTAGGCTCAATGCCGTGGAAAATAGCGTTTTCCACAAGAGGCTGCAGGGTGAACTTCACGATGCTGTAATCTTCTATGGACGGGTCGTCCACGCATATGCCTACTTCAATGGTTCCTCCGTAACGGTAGCTCTGGATCGTGCAGTAGTCGCGAAGAAGGGAAAGCTCCTCGCGGATGGGAACCTGAAGGGTGGAGCCTTTTGAAAGACTTTTAAGGAGTTTCGCAAGGGCTGTGGTCATTTCTGCAATGCCCTCGGAGCCCTGGATGGTGGCCATCCATTTGATGGAATTTAATGTATTGTAGATAAAATGCGGGTTTATCTGACTTTGAAGCATTTTATATTCGAGATCGTTCTTTTCTTTTTCATCGTGGATACGATTTCTCATAACGAGAAGGCCGGCAGCCGTGATGCCCAGGGAAACAGCCAGGATCGTAACCCACATAAGGAGCTGCTTGGAATGGAGCTGGGTAAGGGAAATACTGCAGGATATGGTGCAGCCGGGAGCATCCACGGGGATGGTGACCAGGATCGTGTTGATCCCTCTGAAATCGGTGACTTTGCTGACTTCGGTCTCGGGCATGAGTGCAGCACCCTTAAGTTTTTCGCGAACCAGGAAACCGTTAACTTCGGTCAGAGAGCTGTCCTTAAAGCAGTAACAATGGCCGGGTAGATTCAGGTAGATGTGGCTGTCCTCCTCGATCTGGTATCGGCTGAAGGAGTCGGAAAAGAGGGCTGAGGAAACTTCCATGAACAACGAGCCGCCGGTTTCAGAAGAAAAGCGGTGAGAAATGGGGCGAACAATGGGAAGTACCTGAATTCCGTTTTTGAAAAAGGGATCCTTGATAAAGCCTGTGGAAAAGTCGTAATTATCTGCTTCCAAAAGTGGATAAAAGAAATCACAGGCCGGAAGTTCCTTTGAAATGTTGGCAGTAGATGAGTAGGTCGCGTTTACGATCTGGAGGAAATGGTCGTCCGTAACGATCGCAAGACGGGGGATGTAGGCGGATGAGGAATTGTTCCCGTACTCCTCGGCAATTCTGTCGTAAGTGGCGACGGAGATCACGGATCCGGGTTCGGGATTACTGTCAATGTAGTCTGCGATGGCGGTGTTTCCCCGGCAAAACCTGGCCATACGGTAGACATTTGCGAGTTGCGTGTCTATACTGTCGGAGACCAGGCGCAGCGAGCTTTCCGTAGATCGGATCAGGCTCTTCTCAAGGTAGTTTTGAAAAACCGAGTAGCTCACGAAAATAACCGTCGCGCAGACTATTATGAGAGCCGTGACGGTGAAAAAGACTATTCTGTTCTTAAAAAGTGAGCGAATCTTTGTTTTTTTCATGACGGAACTATTTTACACCAAAGAGTGTTTTATAACAACCAATCTAAAAAAAAGGCAGATAATCTAAAAATAATGCATATGCCTGCCGGACCAAACACAAAGGAATTTGCAAAGAAATGTAATTTTTTGCATTCAGCATCGGGCAAAGTTGAGCTAAAATAAATATACAACTATCTCTCGGAGCAGCTTCGGGAGAAAAAAACATATAAGAGGAGGCTTTTTTTATGAAGAAAAGAATCATTGCAGTTCTTATGTGCGCACTCATGGTAGTTTCTTTGGCTGCCGGCTGCGGACAGAAGGGTGGCTCAGGTTCTAACGGAAACGTTACACTGAAGTGGGCCATTTGGGATGAAAGCTCAACACAGTACTGGGGCGACATCAAGAAGGCATATGAAGCAGCACACGAAGGTGTTACCATTGAGATGGTAGACCTTGGTTCAACCGATTACATGACAGTTCTTGCAACAGAACTTTCCGGATCGGGATCGGAATTCGACGTTGTTACCATCAAGGACGTTCCCGGATACGCAACACTCGTTCAGAAGAACGCAATCGTTGCTCTTGATGATTACATCAAGAAGGATAAGGTAGACCTTAAGAAGTTTGCTGGCGCTACAGATCAGGTCGTTGTTGACGGCAAGCTCTATGAACTTCCTTTCCGTAACGACTTCTGGGTAATCTTCTACAACAAGGACATCTTTGACAGAGCAGGCGTTGCTTATCCCACAAACGATATGACATGGGATCAGTACGATGCACTTGCAAGAAAAGTTACAGATACAACATTCGGTAAGCAGGTATACGGAACACATTATCACACATGGAGAAGTACCGTTCAGCTCTGCGCTATGCTTGACGGAAAGCACACCATCCTTGATGGCAACTACGATTTCGTAAAGCCCATCTACAAGATGGTTCTCAACCAGGAGAAGGACGGCGTTTGCAGAAAGTACGCAGATCTTAAGACAGAAGGTCTCCACTACTCAGCAGCATTCTCAGGCGGCGATGTAGCTATGATGAACCAGGGTTCATGGTTCATTTCAACACTTATCACCAACATCAAGAAGGGTGATTACGATGCTAAGCTTTGCGGCAACTGGGGACTTTGCAAGTATCCTCATGCAGACGGCGTTGAAGCAGGTTCAACACTTGGTACCATCACAGGTCTTTCCATCACATCAGCTTCCAAGAACAAGGACGCTGCATGGGATTTCGTAAACTGGGTAAGCGGTGCTGACGGAGCAGCAGTTATGGCATCCAGCGGTAACTTCCCCGCATGCATGACAGCAGACGTTAAGAAGGCTATCACATCTATCGAAGGATTCCCTCAGGATCAGCAGAGCAAGGACGCACTTGATGTTTCCAACCTCTATCTTGAAGTTCCTTACGGTGATCACGTATCCGAGATCAACTCTGTACTTGATTCCTATCACGGAAGCATTATGACAGGTGAGCTCACTATCGACGAAGGCGTTAAGAAGATGAACGACGAAGTCGCTAAGATCCTCGGCAAATAAGACGAAATTATATTCTCTTCTATACCGTAATAGCAGTTCCGGCCCTGTAAAAGACCGGAAAAACAGTCCCCTCTCTCCGCTTAAATGCAGAGGGAGGGGAACATTTTAAAGTGAGGAAGATCATGAAGAAACCTCTTCTCAGTAAAAATGCAAAACGTACATTGGTGGCCTACTCGTTTATTGCCCCAAACTTTATCGGCTTCTGCGTGTTTACGCTTGTTCCCATCGTGTTTGCCTTTGCGCTTGCATTCCTTAAATGGGACGGAAGCAATCCTATCGAATTTGCAGGGTTGAGTAACTTTGCAAAGCTATTTGACGACACGTTTTTCAAGGCAGCCCTCAGAAACACGATCATTTACTGTCTGGGTACCGTGCCTTTAACCATGGTCGCCTCCCTTGCGCTGGCGGTCCTCTTAAATCAGAAAGTTTTCGGAAGAGGTGTTTTCAGAACTCTTTCGTTTTTCCCATATGTAGCATCGTTGGTTGCGGTCACTTCTGTTTGGAAGATGCTTTTCCATCCCACAAAGGGCCCCATCAACACGATCCTGCACAACGTATTTAACGTAGCTGCAGAAGATCTGCCCAAGTGGTTTACAGGCTCCCTTGTACTTCTTTCCATGATCCTTTTCAGTGTTTGGAAGTACATGGGCTATTATATGGTCATATATCTCGCGGGCCTTCAGGGAATCCCTTCGGAGCTTTACGAAGCGGCCGCTCTTGACGGAGCGGGCACATGGAACAAGTTCCGCTACATTACCTGGCCTCAGCTCAGTTCAACCACATTTTTCGTTGTCGTAATGCTTACGATCAACTGCTTCAAGATCTACGATATCGCTATAATGCTGGCAGGCGGCGGAAGCGGAGAATTGACCGAGTCCTCCACCGTACTTGTTTTCTACATCTACCAGAAGGCTTTCATTAACTGGGATCTGGGCTACTCCAGCGCCGTTGCCATGGTGCTTTTCATTTTGGTACTCGGCGTAACCATCATCCAGTTCTATGGTCAGTCCAAGAAAGATAAAGCGTGAGGGGAGGGAAAGCAAAATGAAATCAGCACACAAAAGAGCCGTAGTCGGCAAGATAGTGACTTATCTTATATTGTTCATCGTTGCTGCATTGATGATCATTCCCTTCCTGTGGATGCTTTCCGCATCGATAAAGACTGACCGCGAAGTTTTCATCATGGATCCCTTTGTTTGGATCCCCAAGACACCCAGATGGAACAATTACACAGACATATGGAGAAAGATCCCCTTCGGGAAATTCGTTGAAAACACAGTATTCCTCACCTTTGTGGTTACCGTGTTGCAGCTCCTTACAAGCAGCTTTGCGGCATATGCTTTCGCGAAGCTCGAGTTCAAGAATAAAAATAAGCTCTTCCTGGCTTATATTGCAACCATCGCAATGCCCTGGCAGGTTTACATGGTTCCTCAGTTCCTCATGATGAGGCAGATGGGACTTAACGATAAATTGCTGGCAATCATATGCCTGCAGGCGTTTTCCGCGTTTGGTGTGTTCATGATGAAACAGTTCTACATGGACATTCCGGATGAGCTCTGTGAAGCGGCGAGGATCGACGGAATGAGTGAATACAGGATCTACGCAAAGATCATGTTGCCGCTGTCAAAACCTGCGCTGTCCACGCTCACGATCTTTACCTTCGTGGCGACCTGGAACGACTACCTGGGACCCCTGATCTATTTGAGATCCCAGAGCAAAAAGACGATCCAGCTGGGACTCAAAATGTTCATCAGCCAGTATTCGTCCGATTACGGACTTATAATGGCGGGATCTGTAATGTCTTTGATCCCCGTACTTGTTGTTTTCCTGATCTTGCAGAAGTACTTCGTTGAAGGTGTTGCAAGCACAGGACTTAAAGGATGAAAAATAAAGGATGACAAACCGGC
>JAILNG010000238.1 GCA_024691875.1 Lachnospiraceae bacterium
CATGATGAGAATACGAAACCGTTATTCCCAATTCCGTAGCCAGCTCTTCATTCAATGTTCCGGGACCGTCGCACGGAAAAGAGCTTGCCCACATTGCGGGCCACAAAAAATTACCCTTCATTCTGAGCAGAAATTCAAAGATCACTTCGTAACAAAGTGCATTTGCACCTCCGAATTTTGCACTCATCCATGTTCCGAAACAAGGCCACTCATCATTTATAAAAAAGCCTCTGTATTTTACGGACGGCTGTTTCGATCTGTACTCATATTCTCTGATCGTCATCTCTTTGCGACGAACAGGTTCAATGTCTCCGAAATAAACAAGCGGTGTTACACCGATCATTTCCGAAACATGAAACATTCCGTAGATCGTTCCGAGAAGATCGCTCCCCGTAATATATAAAGCGTTATCTTCGATTTTAATCTTATAGCATTGATACTCACCATCAAAAGCCGTTGGATCTGTCCTGATGACAATATCATTGTCAAGCCTGGTATCTTTGGGTGTAACCTCAAGTATTTCCGCTTTCCCTCCGAAAACATTTTCTATATCTTTGCCAAAAGCCTTGGCGATCCTTACCACCCCGTTAAGATCGTTGTTTTCAAGTGTTATTCTGTTTAAGTTTTTACCGAACCTGAATCCCATATTGGTTCCTCCGTAATAGAGTTTTATTTCTCTTATTATATCCTTTTTAGAAAAATATAGCCATACAATCTTAAATTGTATGGCTATCAAATATTGCTTAATTATTATCATTTATAAACCGAATCCTAAAAGGTTCCGTTTATATAACCGATGTATTACTGACCGATCATTGTCTTGCTGCCGAAGTTCTCGTTCCAAGCTGCTTCACGCTCATCCCTGATAGCCTTTCCACCGGCATTCATGTATTGTTTCATACCGTCATCCCATGTCTTATCGAACTCTGCGGGCTTGCAGACTACGGACTGATTGAATGTAGCATCTCTCTTACCGGTAAGGTCTGTTCCTTCAGCTTCTGCTGCGATCTCACCAACGTTAACGTTCTTAGGTAATACAGCATCCTTCTCTGCAACTGCCATTGCGTTGGCAACGTCATTTACATCCACGCCTGCATAACCATAAGCAAGAGACTTACGTGTAAGCTCTTCGCTGCTGAGTCTGAGACCGTTACATGTCATTGTAATATCAATGTTCTGTCCGGAGGTCTGATTGTACTTAACGTTCTCATCAGAAACTGCAGAAAGCTTGATAACTCCGCCTTCAAGCTTCTCGTGGTTGATTCCTTCCTCACCGATCTGGAGATACTCGATTACATCGGGTGAAGAGATGAACTCAAGATAAAGAAGTGATGCAAGGGGCTCCTTGTTTGTTGTAGGGAAGAATGACTTACGATCGCCTGCTGCCGAGTATGAGAAGTGGGTGTAGTTACCGTTCTTATCATCGAAGCAGTTGATTGCTACGAACTTAGCGTTGGGATCTACATTCTTTGCAAGAAGAGCGTTGATGCTCTCTTCATTGTTACGGAAAGGATAATCGTAGTTCTGGATGAATGCTCCTACGTAACCTGCCTTGCACATATCATCGCCTGTTGAATCGCCTGATGCATGGAGAGAGAAATCCTTCCAGATGAGGCCGTTGTTGTACCACTTATTAAGAAGCTTAACAGCTTCCTTTGTTCCGTTTTCAGTGAACTTTCTGTCATCGAAACCGTTGATGTAAAGTTCCTTATCTGTGATATCGGGATCCATGAAGGACTCGATGATGGGAGCTGCTGTCCAGCCCACATCCTGTGTAAGAAGGAAAGGAACCATCTGAGATGCATCCTTACCAAGGAGCTTGGAAGCGTTATCCTTGAAAGCAACGAGCATCTTTTCGAATTCTTCTGTTGTTGTGGGAGCCTTCATGCCAAGCTTGTCAAGCCAGTCCTGACGAACGAAGGTGTTGATACGATAGGTGTTGTTTCTTCTTCCTTCGATAGCCCATACTGTGCCTGTCTTAGGATCCTGATCGTAGTAAATGTTCTCGTCGCCGAGCCAATCCCAAAGGTTGGGAAGAAGGGGCTTATACTGTGCAAGAAGGGGATTAAGGTCGATTACACCACCCATGTTTGCATAGGTCTGAATTGTGGGATAGCTGTATGTGTAGCAGATATCCGGAGCGTCGCCTGCTGCAAGCAGGTTATTGATCTGATCGCCCTCTGTCCAACGGGGAATTGCTCTGAAAGTAACTTCAACGTTGTATCTTTCAAGCATTTCCTTTTTGATCCAGTCTGTCCAATAGTTATTATCAGCAGGTGTCTTCTGATCGCGGTCGTAAACCTCAACTGTGATCTTTCTTGTTTTAACAAACTTGCCGTTAACAAGTTCGCCGTTTGACGGATCGGGTGTGGGTGTGGGTGTTGCCTTTGTCTTAGTACCCGAATCGCTTGATGAAGAAGACGAAGACGCAGGTGCAGATGTAGGTGCCGTCTTGGTTTCTTCGGACTTCTTGTCGCCACATGCAGCCAATGACACTACCATGGTTGCAGCAAGAAGAAGTGCTACTAACTTTCTTTTCATTTCTTTTCCTCCCTTTTGAAATGGAATAGTTGAATTAACGGTATGCCACTATGGCAAACCGATCATTCCTTAACCGCACCCAATGTAGCTCCGGCGATAAAGTATCTCTGAAGCCAAGGGTAGATCAGCAGGATCGGGATCGTTGAGAACATAACGATAGCATCCTTAAGGGACTCTGTAAGTCCGGGTGTGGAGAAACCTTCCTGTGTGGAGATCTCTACACTGTTAATGTTGTTCAGTATGTTGTACATGAACAGCTGCAAAGGATAGTACTCTTTCTTTGTAACGAACATAAGAGCATCCGTGTAACCGTTCCATCTTCCGACTGCATAGAACAACGCAAGAGTTGCATAAACAGGTTTAGAAAGCGGCAGATATATGCTTGTGAAGATCTTAAAGTAGGAAGCACCATCGATCTCCGCCGACTCTCTCAAGCTGTCCGGAATACCGTAGAAGAAGCTCCTCATGATGATCATGTTATAAACGCTGAGACAGCTGGGGATGATCAATACCAGAGGATTGTTTAACAGGTTCAACTGCTTCATGAGCAAATAGTTGGGCATAAGACCTGCATTAAAGAACATTGTGATGGTGATCATAATGTTGATAAAGCCTTTTCCCTTTAACTTATCAAAGATCAAAGGATAAGCACAAAGTGATGTCATTGTCAAAGAAACCAATGCACAGATAACTGTAAGGAACACTGTCCAGAAGAAGGACCTTACATATGTTGCATCTTTAAATACGTACTCATATGCATCCAGGTTAAAGCCCTTGGGAAGGAAGTAGATCTCATGCTTGATAAGATATTCCGAAGCACTCAGCGACTTCGCCAAAAGGTTTACCATGGGAGCCAGGCATATAAATCCTACCAGTATACAGATCAGGACAAAAGCCCAGTCACCGATTTGCGTTTTAATTGATTTTACTTTCATTTTCTGCTCTCCTCCCTTTACCAGATTCCGCGTTCGCCAAGTTTACGTGAAAGCGTATTGGCACCGAGCAGGAAGAACAAGCCTACAACAGACTGGAAGAGACCAACGGCTGTTGACAATGAGAATCTAAGCATCTTTACACCGTTCTTGTAAACAAAGGTTGCGATGGTCTCTGCAACATCGATAACAAGAGGATTCTGCATAGCGTAAATTCTGTCGAAAGCACCGCCTACGATACCGCCGAGGTTCATGATCAAAAGAACGATGATCGTCGACTTTATACCGGGTAATGTAACATGCCACATTTTTCTGAAACGCCCCGCTCCGTCAACAGCAGCCGCTTCATAAAGCTCGGGATTGATACCTGCAATCGCTGCCAGGTAAATGATGGATCCCCAGCCAAAGCTCTGCCATACACCCATGAATATATAGGTTGCGATCCAGTGGTTAGGATCATTAAGGAAAGGAATAGCCTCATGGCCGGCCCCCTCAAGAAACTGATTTACAAGACCGCCGGCTGTACCGAAAAGCTGTAATGAAAGGCTATATATGATAACCCATGAAAGGAAATGGGGCATGTAGGCAACGGTCTGTACCGTCTTTTTGAATCTCTTAAACGGAAGTTCGTTTAAGATAAGTGCAAAAATGATCGGTGCGGGAAATCCGAAAAAGAGATCCAGCAGATTGAGTGTAACTGTGTTTCTTAAAGCATTATAGAAATCGACATTCATAGCCTTCTTGAAATACTTGAAGATGTCAATCTTTCCTGCAGTGGTTGCCCAAGGCATCTGCCAAATGTTTTTTACATCGAGTCTGTACTCCTTAAATGCGATAAGGATGTACTTCATGGGCTGGTACTTAAACACGATCAGGTAAATGATCGGAAGTGCAAGCATGGCGTAAAGCTGCCAATAACGTCTCAAATACGTATAGAACTTTCTGAAACGGGTGTTTCTGTCATCATAAACAGAAACACTCTTTTTACCATTTTCTGTCTTCATCTTTTCTCCCTTTCAAGCTTGTCATGGTTGATCTATCGTTTAACGGGCTGTTGCCATTAAAGCTCTTAAACAACAGTGAATTCCTTCATTACGGGTTTTTGTCCGAGAAGCTTTTCACTAACCGCATCAGGCTGAGAAATACCGATGTAAACCTTGTATTTCCTGTCCTTGCTCAAAACAAACTCTCCCTTTTCATTTACGATCTCAAAGGAATCACGACTCAGCGGAAGCGAAATCTTCTTCTTTTCTCCCGCCTTCAGTGCGATCTTTTTGAACGCTTTGAGCTGGTACCTGGGAGCATCCTTCTCTCCGCTTGCAACATAGATCTGGACAACTTCCGCGCCGTCAAACTTTCCTGTGTTGGAAAGGATGAGCTCTGCACAGACATCCGTATCCAGCTTATCTTCGGAAACAGAAGCCGGAAGAGTTACATCGGAGACTTCAAATCTGCTGTAGCCGAGTCCGTATCCGAAGGGGAACTGAGCATCATTTTCCATGTATCTGTATGTCCTGCCCTTCATGGAGTAATCCGTGAAGGAAGGTAATTCTTCCGTAGTGTTATAGAAAGTAAAAGGAAGCTTGCCGGAAGGATTTGCGTTACCAAAGATAATGTCTGTAACAGCCTTTCCGCCTCTTGCTCCGGGATAGCCCGCGTAGATCACCGCAGCAGCTTTTTCCTTTGCATAACCGAGATCAAGGGAACTTCCGGCAAGAAGAACGATGATAACAGGCTTTCCGGAATCGATCGCACATTTGATCACTTCGTTCTGAAGTCCGGGAAGCAAAAGATCTTTCTTGTCACCGCTGGCATATGCATTGCCTGCGTCTCCTTCTTCACCTTCAAGTCCCGCATCGAGTCCGACGCAGCAGATAACCACATCGCTGTTATCGCAAACGCCCTTGACTTCCGACATTCTGTCGTTAACCTGTCCCAGGTTCTCTACCTTGTCCTTGTAGAGATGACAGCCTTCCGAGTACATTACTCTGACATCATCTCCCACAAAATCTTCTATTCCGAGAAGAACGGTCTCGTATCTTGAAGCCGTACCTTCGTAGTTTCCGACAAGTGCTTTTTTATTGTCAGCATTGGGTCCGATCACACCGATGGTGTGGATCTTCTTTACATCGAGAGGAAGGAAATCTTTATCGTTCTTTAAAAGAACGATGGACTCAAGCGCCGCTTTTAAATTAAGGGCCTTCATTTCATCCGTATCGACGTCCTTAAGTGAAAGGCTGTCGTACTTAGTGGTCTGTCCTTCCATGATACCGAGCTTGTATCTGGTGGTGAAAAGACGAACAAGCGCTTCGTCAAGTCTGCTTTCCTTAACCAGTCCTTCGTCAACCGCCTGCTTCATATTCTTGAACAGATCGCCGCAGTTAACGTCACAACCGTTGTTCATGGCAAGCGCCACTGCCTCAAGAGGCGTTTCGCAAACCATATGCCCGGTGTAAAAATCCTTTATTGCCCAGCAGTCGCTGGTTACATGGCCTTCAAAGCCAAATCTGTCTCTTAAAATATCCTTTAATAAGGTCTTGCTTCCGCAAGCGGGTTCGCCGTTTACTCTGTTGTAAGCTCCCATTACCGCTTCAACGTGAGTACTCTTAATGCATTTTTCGAAAGCATAGAGGTAGGTTTCCCAGAAATCCTTTTGATCAACCTTTGCATCAAAGCTGTGGCGAATTCCTTCGGGTCCGGAATGAACCGCAAAGTGCTTTGTGCAGGCAGCCGCCTTCAGGTTGTCCTTATCATCTCCCTGGATGCCGTTGATGTAGTTGATTCCGAGTCTCGAAGTGAGATAAGGATCTTCGCCGTAGGTCTCATGACCTCTTCCCCATCTGGGATCTCTGAAGATGTTGATGTTGGGAGCCCAGAAAGTGAGTCCCTTGTAAATATCATGATCGTTGTACTTCTGCTGATTATTGTACTTTGCTCTTCCCTCTGTCGAAACGGCATCTCCGATCTTATTCAAAAGTTCCTCGTCGAAGCTTGCGGCCAAAGTAACCGCCTGAGGGAAAACTGTTGCCACACCGGCTCTTGCAACGCCGTGAAGCGCTTCGTTCCACCAGTTGTAACTCTTAACATTCAATCTTTCAATGGCCGGAGCCCAGTTGATAACCTGAGAACACTTTTCTTCAAGAGTCATTTTTGAGACCAGATCCTCAGCCATTTTTTTATACTCTGCCAATTTCTGTTCATTAAAATTGACATTTTTACAGTCGTTGTTCACATGTACCTCCGTGTAAACACAGCAATTTCACCGCATTTACATTAATATATATTTACCCGATAAGGGCATATTTTCTATGTTTATACTTGAATTATATCATTGATTTCTCATTTTTCTTCCTAATCAGTATCAAACTATGATCAAATATTTCCATCAAGAGTTTTAAAAAAATTGACATTTTTATAACATTGGTAAAAAAAATCCTGTCCACTCTGTTCATAATACATAAAAAAAATATTTATTCTCAGTTGAAATTTGTATATTCTTACAGTATAATACAGAAGATTAATGATAAGAAAATGATTATTTTTAATCATATGATATTGCTATAGTATTTTTTGATATGTTTAAAAGGGGAATTCTTTATGATTGAAGAACTGCACGGAACCAAAGAAATAGTGCATCACGACCAATTTGACGGGTTCAAGATCTACATGAATGACAAGCACGAAGATTATCCCGCTCATTGGCATTCCGACATCGAGATCATCATGCCCATTAAAAACACCTATAACGTCTTTGTGGACAATGTTACCCATGTTTTGAACGAAGGGGACATCATCATTATTCCCAGCGGTGAAATGCACACTCTCACCTCTCCTCCGGTCGGTGAACGCCTGATCTTTCAGGTAAAGCATTCCATTCTCCGTGAGGTCAGCGGTTTTGACGCAGCTTACAGCCGATTCTTCCCCTGTGCCATCTTCAAAAAAAACGAAGAAAACGATGAGTACAAAAAGCTCCGTTCTCTTCTCTTTAAGATCATTCACGAATCGGACGACCTGGACATCCTTTGCGGCGCAAGCATACACGCCCTCACCCTTTCCTTCTTCGTTGAGGCCGGTCGTATCTGCCTGATGCAAAACTCCGACAACGCAGGAGTTAAACATCAGCGTCAGCAAAGCTACATTGATACTTTCTTCAGCATCTGTAAATACATAAACGAACATTGTTCCGAGGATCTGACATTGGATACCGTTGTAGAGATCTCAGGTTTTTCCAAATCTCATTTCATCCGTCTTTTTAAGGATTTTACAGGTGTTACCTACTACGAGTACCTACAAAAAAGACGCATGACAAATGCCGAGCTTCTCTTGATCGATACCGGAGATTCCGTGGCGGACATTGCCATGAGAAGCGGCTACAACTCACTTGCCACCTTTAACCGCGTATTTAAGGACAGTCACAACTGCACTCCCACAGAATACAGAAAGATCGCTTGGACCAATACAGTACACAAAACTATGGAGAACAAGCTGCACAGTCCCTCGGAATTCTCAGCCTGACAATTCAAACTCAAATTAAACAAAGCCGGACGCATCAATTTACGTCCGGCTTCTTTTTATCAATCTTATTTTTTATTCTTTGTTCTCTTTAACGCAAAAATTCCTGCGGCAGCCAGCATCAATCCGCCCAAACAAGCCAATACGACAGCTACGATGGGTGCGGGGCTTGATTTTCCTCCCAATTTTCCTTTTACAAGAACCATGGCTGAGATTCCCGGAACTTTAACACTGCCCTTTGCGCTTCCCAGTTTTTGAACTCCCGCGTTCTCTTTGTCAACACAAACACTCCAGGATCCCTCAGGAAGCTTAACTTCCGTGTCCGATTTGTTGGGGTTAAAAATGATCACGATACCGTCCGAGATCTCGTCATTTGCATCTCCCGAGATCTGAAATGCGATCACATTGTCATCGGTTCCGCTCATTCTCTTTACGTTTTTAACGATCTCCGAATGATCCGACATACGAAGAGCCGAGTGTGCTTTTCTGAACGCGATCAATCCTTTGTAGTAGTTGAAGACATCCATGTACTCTTCGTTCTCGAGATCATTCCATTTAAGCTGATTAACCTTGTCGGGCGCATTGTAACTGTTGGAGTTGAAGCTTCCGTCAGCATTCACCTTGGTTCTCAGCATTTCCTCTCCGGCCTGCATGAAAGGAATCCCCTGCGCCGTAAGGTAAATAGCTGCAGCCAGATTGTTCATGGCTATCTGCTCTTCCCTTGTGGCATCGGGTGTGGAGCTCGTGATCCTGTCGATCAGAGTGTTGTTATCGTGGCAGGATGCGTACTGTATCATCTGCGTAGGTTCATCGGTCCAATTGGGATCCGCCATAAAATAGGAAGTAAGCTTGTCGGTTACTCCCGTAAGTCCCGAAACGTAACCAAGGGAAGTCTTCGAAAATACGCTGCCCTTTAAAGTATCACGCATATCGTCGCTGAAGAATGCCATTCCCGGTACTTCCTTGGAGTTCACCTGGGTAGTAAGGGTTACGTTATCCTTTGTCACATCCGTCGACATGGTCCAGCCTTCGCCGTAAAAAAGCACATTGGGATGCTTTTCGTGAACCGTTTCGATCACTTCATTCATCGTCTGTGTATCGATGAGTCCCACAAGGTCGAATCGGAATCCGTCGATGTGATACTCGTCAGCCCAATAGTTAACGGAATCCACGATGTATTTTCTTACCATTGAACGCTCGGAGGCCGTGTCGTTTCCGCAGCCCGATCCGTTTGAGTACCTGCCGTTGTCATCTATTCTTGAAAAATAGCCGGGAACAAGCTGATTAAAGCAGAATTCCGCTCCGTTGTAAACATGGTTGTAAACCACGTCCATAACAACGGAAATGCCGTTATCATGCAGCCCCTTCACCATTTCCTTTACTTCTTTTACTCTGACTTCGCCCTTCTTGGGGTCTGTCGAAAACGAGCCCTCCGGAACGTTGTAGTTCACCGGATCGTAGCCCCAGTTAAATGTAGCCAGTGAGTTGTTCTCGTCAATGGAGCCGAAATCGTAAAACGGCAAAATGTGCAGATGAGTGATCCCCAGTTCCTTGATGTGATCAAGTCCCGTGGATGCAACGCCGTTACTTGTCTTGGTCCCCGTCTCGATGAGTCCTGAGTACTTCCTCTTATTCCTGACCCCCGAACTGTTACTGCTGGACAGGTCTCTTATCTGAAGCTCGTAGATGATCATATCGTTTACAGGCATGTCGTAATTGGGATCCTTATCCTTCTCCCATCCCTCGGGATCGGTTGAATCAAGATCGATGACCATAGCTCTCTTTCCGTTAGCTCCCGTTGTCCGGGCATATGGATCGCAGACCTCCGCCGTGTTTCCTCCGACGGACACGGTGTAGGTATAGTAGGTTCCGTTCAGATTACCCTGTTTTGTAACAGACCACACGCCCTTCTCACCTTTTTTCATGGCAAGTGTTTCGATCCTGTCATCACTTCCGTCGTTACCTGACTTGTAGAGATTAACCGAAAGCTCATCTGCAGTGGGTGCCCAGACTTTAAATACTGTATTTTCCTTTGTCCACACCGCTCCAAGGTCATTTCCTTCATATGTAAATTCCTTTTCAAAGCTCTCAGTGGAGTAGACATTCGGAATGTTGATCCTGTAATCCGTGCTTTCAAAAGAAACATAGTAGGTTCCCGCACCTTCAAGTTCCTTTGAAAGCGTAAGCTTGAAGACATTGGGCGAAGCCTTGGTAACCTTGCTGACAGCTATCTCCCCGTCCTTATCTTTTATTTTAAAAAGTTTATTCTGATCACCTTCGGGTTCTCCGGTCATAGTGACCGTAACAACACCGTTTTCATAGCCTGCATTAGCAACCTTAACTCCAACCACAGCATCTTCTCCGTACTTTTTTGTGTAACCCTTGACTCCCGATTCAATGTAAACATGTACAGTACCCGAGATCATTTCGGAAATGTCAATAAACTGGTCTTCATTAACGTCCTTAGCCCATGAGGCAGTCCTTACTATGAAACCGACAGAAGAAGTTCCCGGTGTGATCACCTTAGTCGCCACCATTTCTCCGTCTTCCTTCACAAAAGGATAGCCTGCACCGTCCTTTCCCGCTTCCCAAAGCCAGACATCCCAGCCGTCGTACTTTTCGTCTGTTCTGTGATAATGAACTTTAAGAACAAGATCCGCAGCTTTTGCCGTAAATGTGGGCGCAACGCTTCCCAATAAGCCGATACTGAGCGCCAATGCAAGAATTACGGCAGTTATTCTTTTAATTACCTTCATCCTCTTCTCCTCCATACAATAATAT
>JAILNG010000004.1 GCA_024691875.1 Lachnospiraceae bacterium
GTTCTCTTGCCGGCTTTTCCGGAGATCCTGCGGGAGTACCACACAAGGTTCTTGTGGGCTGTTTCGCCGATGCCGCTCATGGCTGTTTCGTAATTAAAAGGAACGTTTATCTTCCTTTTGAGTTTCCCTGCGAGGGCTTCCGCTGCGGTAACTTCGTCACCGAAGGCAAAATCCCATTCTCCGTTCAGGTTGACCCAGTCGGGTCTCACGAACTGAGGGCGGGGGTATTCGGGGATATAACATTTAACGTGATTCATTTTTGATACCTTCCTTAAAAAAGATGTTGCCTATATAGATAACATATCAATTGCTTTCTCATAAATACATATTTCTGCTCAAAAAGTGTGAAAAACAGGCATAACTGCTTGATATGAATTTATAGTTTTGATATAATACAAATTGAATATTGACTTGTAATCCGAAATGGTGTATATCATATTAATGAAATGATATATTTGATATGTCATTTCGGATTCCGAAAGGGGAATTATATGGAGAGAGAGCTGCTATACAGAATTATTTACGATGACCTGGTTGAGGGAATACAAAACGGAAAGTATCCCGCGGGGTCGAAGCTTCCTTCCGAAAAAGAACTCATGGATCAATACAATGTCAGCAGGATCACGAGCAAAAAAGCTTTGGAGATGCTGGCAGAAAAAAATGTCATAGTGCGTATGCCCGGAAAAGGATCTTACGTTCTGGACGAAAACAAAGCCGGAGAGGACAATTCCAAGAATCGCGGCATTGCTGCACTTGAAAATGAAACCGAAAAAAGGCAGAGACTGATCGGCGTCGTTCTTGACTCCTTCGGTGCTGCATTCGGAAGTGACATTGTTGCGGGCATAGAGCACGAGTGCTGGACAAAACACTATAATATGGTGCTTAAATGTTCTTACGGCAACATTGACGATGAGGCGAGAGCGATCGATGAACTGACAGCTATGGGATCTGACGGTATCATTCTCATGTGCACTCAGGGAGAATCGTACAATGTAAGGATCATGAGACTTGCTCTTGATGAGTACCCGATGGTGCTTGTCGACAGAGAGCTCAAAGGACTTTCCATACCTTATATCGGAACAGACAACTATGCTGCAGCTAAAGAACTTGTAAACATTTTGATCGAACAAGGACATAAGAACATTTGCTTTGTATCGGGTTCTCCGCTTCAGACATCGACAGTAGCCGACAGATTTTACGGCTACAGAGACGGTCTTTTGGAACACAACATCATCACCAATGAGGATATGTGGATCACCGATCTCAATCTTGCAGTTGCAAATCTTGATGAATTTCAGGATGCAGACATGGTCATGAGAGAAAAGATCCGTGAATATGCACTTGCTCACGAGCAGGTCACAGCGTATTTTGCGATAAACGAAAACATCGCAGCCACTACCTACAGGGCTTTGAAAGAAGCCGGCATAGACAGAGAAGTTGTATTCTTCGACGGCATGGAGTATCCGTTCAGCGTTGACAATCAATTTATGCATGTTACTCAGGGACAGTATATGATGGGAGCCATGGCAGTAAAGACTCTCAACAAGATCTTTAAAGGAGAGGAAGTTCCGGCAAAGAGATATATTCCCTATAATATCGTAATGAAAGACAAAGATTGATGCAGATGAAATGGAATCCGTACGGGATCTGGGTTCCGTACGGTATTTTTGTACCCAAAAACCGGGTAAAAGATGAGGAAAAATATGAAACTTCTTTTTGATGTGGGCGGAACCGAGATCAAGGCAGCCGCTCTCGATGAAAACGGAGAGATGATCGGAAGCATAAAACACTTTGACGCCGACTCCAATGCCGAATGCGATATTGTTTTTGACAATATGGCCGCTGTGATAAGATCCTTTACGAACACTATGGGAGAGTATCCCACAGCCCTGGGCATGGCATTTCCCGGACCCTTCGATTACGAAAACGGAATCAGCCTTATAAAGGGACTCGGAAAGTATGAAAACATATACGGAAAGTCCGTTCCCGAGGAGATGGTGAAAAGGATACCCAAGCTTTCTGACAGACCTTTTTACTTTTTGCATGACGTAGAGTCATTTGCGCTCGGAGCTTATTATAAGGGTGAAAGCCGTGGAAAAGGAAAGACTATGTTCGTGTGCATAGGCACGGGAACGGGCACGGCGTTCATTAAAGACGGCATCGTCCTAAAAAACGAAGAGGACGGTTCTCCGAAGGACGGCTGGATCTACGAACATCCTTTTAAGGAAGGAAAGATCGATGAATACATTTCGGTCAGAGGCTTAAAAAGGATCGCGAAAAAGGTCACGGATAAGGCACTTACGGGACTTGAGATCTTTAACATGTGCGCGGCGGGCGATGAAAAGGGACTTGAGATCTATCGCCTGTTCGGAAGTGATGTGAGAGAGGCGCTTGAGCCGTATATCCTTTCTTTCAGACCCGACAGGATCGTGTTCGGCGGTCAGATCAGCAAGAGCTTTTGCTATTTCGGAGAGCAGGTGAAAGCTTTGTGCGCCGAAAAAGGCGTTGAAACCGAGATCATCACGGACACTTCGTTAATGGCTGTAAACGGTCTTTATATGCACATAATCAGAAGAACGGAAGGAAAATAGACATGGGCTTTGCTAAATACGGAAATTATGACAAGCATCCGTTTAAAACGATCAAGGGGTTTGACGATCAGGCTTTTGAAGGGGAAAAAGACATTGCAGCCGCTCTTGAAAAGAAGCTTTCGGGCATAGGGAATGCGAAAAAGCTTCTTTGTCTCGATCATTATCCGGGAGTTAATGTAAAAGGCCTTAAAAGGCTTGCGGAAAAGCTCTCTCCCGTATGCGTGATAGACATGACCGAGGCTGCCAAGCCGGAAGAAGTGCTTGAAAAAGAATTTGCGGATTTCATTACGGACGACAGAGTCTTCGGAGTGATGTGCCACAGAAACGTGGAAACATTGTATATTCCTGAAATTCTTGAAGGACTTAAGAAGAAGATCGATGAGATCGAGAGCGGACTTGTCGTTCTGATCGGCTTCGGAACAAGGCTGATCGCGAAGGGCGATGTTTACGTCTATTGCGATCTTACAAGATGGGAGATCCAGTTGAGATACAGAAAAGGGGCGCCCAACTGGAATCACACAAATTACGACGCACCTGCCCTTGCAAAGTACAAGAGGGGCTTCTTCATCGGCTACAGAATGGCGGACAGGTACAAAAAGAGCAACATCGATTCCATCGATTTCCTGCTTGAGACTGAAAATCCCGAGAATCCCAAGATGATCACGGGAGATGCGTTCAAGGAAGTCCTTAAGCTCTTCTCTGAAGAACCTTTCAGGCTTGAACCTTATTTCGATCCCGGAGTCTGGGGCGGACACTGGATGCAGAAGAATTTCGAGCTGGATCCCGATGAAAAGAACTTTGCATGGAGCTTTGACGGCGTTCCGGAAGAAAATGCGATAAATGCTCGCTTCGGAAATGTCACGGTGAAGCTTCCCGCGATCGACGTGGTGCTGAAGAAACCTGTCGAACTTCTTGGAAACAGGGTTCATGCCCGCTTCGGAGCGGAGTTCCCGATAAGGTTTGATATGCTTGACACAGTGGGTGGAGGAAATCTTTCCTTACAGGTGCATCCTTTGACCGAGTACATCCAGGACACCTTCGGAATGCATTACACGCAGGACGAGAGCTACTACATTCTGGACACGGGAAACGACGAGGGCTACGTCTATCTCGGAGTTAAAAAGGACGTTGACAGGGAAAAAATGGCAGCGGATCTCAGGAGCTCGTCCAAAGGGGAAATCCTCTTTCCGGCAGAAGAGTACGTGAACAAGGTGCCTGTCAAAAAGCA